>NZ_JBEZYD010000022.1:0-36709 GCF_040638335.1 Nonomuraea sp. NPDC026600 | reverse complement strand
CCGGAACCTGCTGCCCCGGCGGATCAGTGGGCTTGACCACCGCCGCGTCGCCGGTTGAACGCGTCCCTGTGTCTGTCGCCTGGCAATCGCCGGTATCGGTCGTGCCCGAAGGCGTGTCGGTCATGGTCGAAGGCGTGTCCGCCGTCGCGGCTCCGTCGGCTGTCGAGCCTGAGATGTCGTGTACGGACGGGGTGCCGGTCGCGGAGTCCCCAGCGGATGGGGTGTGAGTGGCGGAGACGCTGCCAGGGTCGATCGTTCCCGCCTGTCCATCGGGACTGATGTGCATGGCTGCCCACTCGCCCTTGCCGTACTCCCCCGACGGTACCTCCACGGTCGGCATGTCGATCGGCTGGATGTCGCGCGCGTGGTCCACCACCGTCGACAGCGCGCCCGGATTCAGCGGCTTCGCGTCGACGGACACCACGTCGCTGCCATCGTTGGCCCGGGCGTCGACGTCCGTGCCGTTCGTGGACGGGACGTCCGTGCCGTTCGTGGACGCGGCATCGGTCGGCGAGGGCATGTCGGCGGGCTGGACCTTGTCGAGGTTGTCGAGCAGATCCCGCAACGCCTCGGCCGTGGGCGGATCGATGGGCACCTGGAGCACCTTGACGCCATCAACCACGACGACCTGCGGTTTGTGCGGATCGGAGTCGTTGGGGTGGTCCTTGGCTGGAGTGTCGATGATCCCACTGTCGGAGTCGGCCCCGCGATCACGCCTGCTGGCGATGTCGTCGTCCTTGGGCTCGTCGCCGCTGTCGGTGTCAGGCGTGATGTTCTCGACGTCCGGTTTGTCATCACCCGTCTTCGCGTCGGGCTTGTCCTCCCCGGTTTTCGCATCCGGTTTGTCGTCATCGCAGCCCTTGGCGTCCGGCTTGTCCTCACCGGTCTTGGCATCCGGCTTATCGTCCGTCTTCGCATCTGGCTTGTCGTCGCCGGTCTTGGCGTCGGGCTTGTCCTCACCCGTCTTCGCGTCCGGCTTATCATCGCCCGTCTTGGCGTCCGGTTTGTCGTCGGCCTTCGCGTCCGGCTTATCGTCGCCGGTCTTCACATCGGGCTTGTCCTCGCCCGTCTTCGCGTCCGGTTTGGAGTCGTCGGAAGGGGTGCCGTCGTCTGCCCGCGGGTTCTCGTACTTGGACCGCTCGTCCCCGCGGTCCTCCTTGGGCTGGTCGTCGTCCTTCGCGTCACCGCCCACCGTCGGCGCGGCGTCCTTGCTCTGATCCCCCACCCGCGGATGGTCGGCCTTCTTCTCCAGAAGTCCGAGCCGGGCCGTCACGTCGCGGACCATCACCTCAGCGGCATCGGCCACCTGGACCGGCCGGTGGGTGGTCTGGGTAGCCAGACCGGCCCCGCTCATGACCTGCCCGACACGCCCCTCAACCGACCGCATCTGCGTGACCGCGTGCTTCACCTCGGCCAGCAGGTCACGGACCAGCTTGGGATCCATCCCGTCGAACTTGCCCATGGGTCACTCCCGGACGTCGCGCCGCTCCGGACTTCACCGTAAGGGCCTGCCAGCGTCGCCGCAGCCGGGATAAGCAGACGGTATATGTCGTCCGGTCCCCCAGACCGAACACACCGGCCATCCGGCCGTACGAACGAATGCCTGGACCGAACAGGCGAACCGGGCAGAGGACAGTTGGCGGACCGGGCGGCGCGGGTGGCGCGGGGCAGACGAGTCACGCGAGCCAAACCGCCGACCGACCAGACAAACAGCCCGGGCGGACAGAGTCAGTCGACAGTGCCAGTTGGATCGGCGGACAGATCAGGCGGACCAGGTGGGCAGACACGCCAGCCGGACCAGGCGGTCAGCCAGGCTGGGCGAGCAGACGGGTCAGGTGGTCAGTCGTCCGTGGCGACGTAGCCGATGATCCCGCGCAGTTTCTCCACCGGGATCGCCCCCCGCCTCAGCATCCGCGGCACAGCCGTGGTCAGGTCGAGGATCGTCGAAGGCGTGTTGTCGGTGGTCTTGCCGCCGTCGAGGTAGACCGCGACCGAGTCGCCGAGCTGCTCCTCCGCCTCCGCCGCCGTGACGGCGGCCGGCGCACCCGAGCGGTTGGCGCTCGAGACGGCCATCGGCCCCGTCTCCTTCAGCAGGTCGAG
This sequence comes from Nonomuraea sp. NPDC026600, assembly GCF_040638335.1. NCBI lineage: Bacteria > Bacillati > Actinomycetota > Actinomycetes > Streptosporangiales > Streptosporangiaceae > Nonomuraea > Nonomuraea sp. NPDC026600. Next base: position 34,609 of record NZ_JBEZYD010000022.1, on the reverse strand, counting down.
CGCGACCGGGTGGAGCGGCATGCGGAGCGCGACCGTGCCCTTGGTCTCGCCCAGGTCCCAGGACAGCGCCCGGTTGGCCTTGCAGACCAGCGTGAGCGGTCCGGGCCAGAAGGCGTCGATGAGGTCCTGACCGTACGGGCCCAGGTCGTCGACCAGGGCGTTGGCCGCCCGGACGGTGCCGACCAGGACGGGCGGCGGCATGTCGCGGCCGCGGCCCTTGGCCTCGAGCAGGGCGGTGATCGCCGCGGGGGTGAAGGCGTCGGCGCCTATCCCGTACACCGTGTCGGTCGGGAGTACCACCAGCTCGCCGCGGCGTACGGCGGAGGCGGCCTCCGTCAGGCCCTCGGCCCGCTGCTCCAGGTCCGTGCAGTCAAAGCGTTGTCCCACGGTCTTATCGCCTCGCTCCGCTCGTGGCGAGCGGCGCTCTCGAGGCCTCCCCCTTTCTCTTCATTCGGTCGCTTCGCTACCTCTCGCGTCGTCAGGAGAAGGCCGCGCCGCTCGCGTGCATCCTAGTCCTGGCCGAGTCTGGCCGTTACAAGGCGGTCCCTGCGGGTCCTAGTCCTGGCCGAGTCTGGCCGTCACAAAGCGGTCCCTGCGCGTCAGATCCTGCCGCAGGCGTACGTCGCGCCAGCCGTTGTCTTCAGGGAACGTCAGGTAGACGGCCCTGCCCTGTTCGTCGGCGTGTTCGACGGAGACCCAGCCTCCGGGGCGCAGCAGGCGGCGCGCGGTGCGTTCGACCGCGCGTACCTCGCCGAGCCCGTCGTCTCCGGTGCCGTACAGGGCCCGCGTGGGGTCGTAGTCGCGCACCTCGGGGTCGCGCGGGATCGCGCCGGGGGGGATGTAGGGCGGGTTGGAGATGACCAGGTCGACCTTGCCGTTGAGCTCGGGCAGGGCTTCGGCCAGATCGTCCGGGTGCAGGTGGGTGCGGCCCTGACCGTGTTCGGAGATGTTGCGCTTGGCCCAGCCGTACGCGCCGGGGTCGACCTCGACGGCGTGCACCTCGGAGAGCGCGACCTCCTGGGCGATCGACAACGCGATCGCGCCGGAGCCGGTGCCGAGATCGACGACCAGGGGCGCGGTGACGTCCATCGCGCGCAGCGTCTCGATGGCCCAGCCCGCCATGACCTCGGTCTCGGGGCGCGGCACGAACACGCCGGGCCCGACCGCGAGCTCCAGGTAGCGGAAGTAGGCGTGGCCGGTGATGTGCTGCAGCGGCTCGCGGGCCTCGCGCCTGGCGACGCCCTCCCAGAAGAGGGCGTCGAAGTCGGCGTCCTTGACCGTGTGCAGCTCGCTCCTGCGCACGGAGTGGACGAATGCCGCGATCTCCTCCGCGTCCGTACGAGGTGAGGGCACACCTGCCTCGGCCAGCCGTGCGGTGGCGAGGGCGATTTCGTCCAGCAGAAATGTCATGAGTGTTGTGCGAGCTTCTCCGCCATCTCGGCGTCAATGAGGGCTTGGGTGACGGCGGTGAGCTCGCCGTCGAGAACTTGGTCGAGGTTATACGCCTTGAAGCCTACGCGGTGATCCGAGATGCGGTTTTCCGGGAAGTTGTAGGTGCGGATCCGCTCGGAACGGTCGACGGTGCGGACCTGCGACTTACGCTCGGCCTGCGCGGCGGCCTCGGCCTGCTCCTGAGCGATGGCCAGCAGCCGGGCGCGCAGGATGCGCAGCGCCGACTCCTTGTTCTGGAGCTGGCTCTTCTCGTTCTGGCAGGAGACCACGGTGCCCGTGGGCAGGTGGGTGATGCGAACCGCGGAGTCGGTGGTGTTGACGCTCTGGCCGCCGGGGCCGCTGGAACGGTAGACGTCGATGCGCAGGTCGTTGGGGTCGATCTGGACCTCGACGTCCTCCGCCTCGGGGTAGATGAGCACGCCCGCCGCGCTGGTGTGGATGCGGCCCTGCGACTCGGTGACGGGCACCCGTTGCACACGGTGTACGCCGCCCTCGAACTTGAGCCTGGACCACACACCCTCGTCACCCTTGGCCTTGATCGCGACCGTGACGTCCTTGTAGCCGCCCAGGTCGGAGTGCTGGGTGTCGATGATCTCGGTCTTCCAGCCGAGCCGCTCGGCGTAACGCAGGTACATGCGGAGCAGGTCGCCGGCGAACAACGCCGACTCCTCGCCGCCCTCGCCCGCCTTGATCTCCATGATGATGTCTTTGTCATCGTTGGGATCACGCGGGATCAGCAGGTGCTGGAGCCGCTCTTCGAGGCGCGGGATGCGCTCCTCGATCTCGGCCGCCTCCGCGGCGAACCCCTCGTCCTCGCTCGCCAGCTCCTTGGCGGCGGACAGGTCGTCACGAGCCGACACGAGCTCCCGGTAGGTGCCCACGATCGGGGTCAGCTGCCGGTAGCGCCTGCCGAGCGTACGGGCCTTGTTCTGGTCTGCGTGCACGGCGGGGTCGGCGAGCTGCAGCTCCAGCTCGGAATACTCCTTGAGCAACTCGTCGAGGTTCACCGTGCGTCCTTCTTCTGGGGTGTAACGGTCTCTTCACCAAGAACGCCGACCCGGCGCACGGGAGTGCGTCCGGGTCGGCGTCGGTGAAGCTAGTTGTTGCCCGAGGACTTCTTGCCGAAGCGCTTCTCGAAGCGCGCGACCCGGCCGCCGGTGTCCAGGATCTTCTGCTTGCCCGTGTAGAACGGGTGGCAGGCCGAGCACACGTCAGCGTGGATGCTGCCGTTCTTGGCGGTGCTACGGGTGGTGAACGTGTTGCCGCAGGTGCAGGTCACCTGGGTCACGTTGTACGCCGGGTGGATGTCGGGCTTCATTGCTGTCCTTTCGAGGTGCGGTCGCCGGGTCGCCAGAAGTCGCGATCAAACGCGGGCGGGAGCCGGAACCGCTGCGGGTCAGCTACCAGTGTGCCAGATGCTGTAACCGTCCCAGGCCACCAGGCATTCCCGGATCCTTATAGCGCCATCACTCAGGTCACATTAGGCTCCGGCGCACAAACCATTACTTTCATCCCCATAAGGACTGCGATCAGATGAAGAAGAGGCTGCGGTCGCTACTCGCGACCGCCACGGGGGCCGCGCTTCTCCTCGGATGCGTGAACCTCCCGGCCGCACAGGCGGCCAGTACCGGAAGCGATTTCAACGGGGCTGCCACGTCAGACGCGTTCATCCCGGTCGACAAGGACATCGAAGTCAGCGTCACCCTCAGGCTGAAGGACCCGGCGACCGTCACGGCGGCCGTCACCGGCAGCATCACGCCGCCCGGCAAGGCGGGACGCGACGTGTCCTTCGACTTCAGGCCGGCTCCGGCGAGCAGGGACACGGAGACCGTGATCACCGGCAGGTTCGACATCGGAAAGGACGACCCCGCCGGCGACTGGCGGCTGAACGTCAGGGTCCCGCGCGACGGCGGCACCGGGAGCAACGACTTCGTGCTCAAGGTCTCCGGCAAGCAGGGCATCACCAGCGGCGGCGTCACACCGAACCCGGTGCGCCTGATCAAGGGCAAGGACGTCAAGGTCTCGGTGAAGGCTTCGGTGACCGACGCGGACTCGGTTTCCGCCAAGCTCATCAGCGAGGAGTCCAACGAGTCCTTCGACCTGGGCGACCTGGACCGCGGCCCCGATGACTACTACCGCGGCAGCACCTTCTTCAGCGACGACACGCCTCCCGGCGACTGGACGCTGGAGGTCTACGCCAACCGCGGCGGGCAGACGCTCAAGGGCGTCAGCTCCTTCACGGTCGTCGCCCCGGTAGGCGGTGCCTCGAAGAAGGCCAAGGTCAGGGTCACGATCAAGGCCCCGGCCAAGGTGCGCAAGGGCGCGTCGGTCAAGGTCTCCGGCAAGGTGTACCGAGGCTCCAAGGGGTACCCGAAGAAGACGGTGGAGGTGTACTTCAAGACCAAGGGCACCAGTACGTACAAGCTCCTGCGCTTCGCGAAGACGAACTCGACCGGCAAGTACGCCAAGTCCTTCACCGTGAAGAAGGACGGCTACTTCCGCGTCAAGGCGCCCGGCACGAGCAAGACCCGCAGCGCGCTGTCACCACAGGAGTTCGTGGACGTCAGGTAGTCAACGCCCTAGATAGGTGAGCACGGCGAGCACCCGCCGATGGTCCTCGGGCGCAGGTCCGAGGGCCAGCTTGGCGAAGATGCCGGAGATGTGCTTCTCCACGGCCCCTTCGGTGACGACCAGCCGGGCGGCGATGGCGGTGTTGGAGCGGCCCTCGGCCATCAGCGCGAGCACCTCGCGCTCGCGGCGGGAGAGCGTGTCGAGCGGCGCGCCACGCCGTTGCCTGCTGAGGAGCTGCATCACCACCTCAGGGTCGATGACCGTGCCGCCCGCCGCCACCTGCCGCACGGCCTCCAGGAAATCCGCCACGTCGGCCACCCGCTCCTTCAGCAGATAACCGACGGCCGGGCCGATGAGCTCGCCCGCGTAGCGTTCCTCGACATACTGCGACAGCACCAGGATCGGGAAGTCCGGCCGGGCCGCCCGAACCTTCAGCGCGGCGCGCAGGCCCTCGTCGGTGTGACTCGGCGGCATCCGGACATCGACGATCGCCAGGTCGGGCACGTGCTCCTTGACCGCGGCCACCAGAGACGGCCCGTCGGAGACCGTCGCGACGGTCTCGATCCCTCCGTCGGCAAGCAGCCGGGCCAGCCCCTCGCGGAGCAGTACGGAATCCTCGGCGATGACGACGCGCATGTGCAATGACTACCACTCGCAAGGCAACTCCGCGCGCACGAGCGTAGGACCGCCGACCGGGCTGCTCAGGATGAGCACGCCGTCTATCGTGGCCGCCCGGTCGGCCAGCCCTGACAGGCCGCCGCCCGCGTTGACGAGGGCGCCGCCTATGCCGTTGTCCCACACGTCGACGAGCACCCGCCGGTCCTCCCTGGCCACGCGCACCGACGCCTCGGTGGCGGCCGAGTGCTTGGCCATGTTGGCCAGGGCCTCGGCCACGATGAAGTAGGCGATGCTCTCCACCGCGGCGGGCGGCCGGGTCGCGCCGAGCTCGACCGACACGTCCACGTGCACCGGCGCCCGCGCGGCCAGCCCGGACAGCGCCGCGTCGAGCCCACGGTCGCTCAGGATGGCCGGATGGATGCCTCTGGCCAGGTCGCGCAGCTCGGCGATCGCGGCCTTCGTGCCGGAATGCGCCTGGGCGATCAGCATCCTGGCCTCTTCCGGGGCATGGTCGAGCTTGGCCTGCGCCCGCCCGAGGTCCACCGCGACGGACAGCAGCCGCTGCTGGGCACCGTCGTGCAGGTCGCGTTCGATCCTGCGCCGCTCCGCCTCGGCCGCGTCGATGCCCCTGGCCCTGCTGGCCCGCAGCCGCTCCTCCTCGCTCCCGCTGAGCAGCACCACGGCCAGCGTCCCGTGCAGCCAGGCCATCCCGCGTACGGCGTAGGCGGTCACGGCCAGCATGCCGAAGCCGAAGATCGTGCCGAGCACGGCCCCCGGCCAGTTGTCGATGACGAGGACTCCGCCGAACCGCAGCACCTCACCCTGCGCGTACCAGAAGAGCGAGGTGATCAACGTGATGGTCGTCGCCCATGACACGACGGACACGACAAACTCCACCAGGCTCAACGGGAACAGCAGTAACAGATAGCCCAGGTCCTTCCAGGTCGCCGGATCCTTAAACAACCAGCCCATGTGGGCTGCGATGCCGCGCTTGGGCCGCTCGCGGTAGGGGTCGGCGATCCGCACGCCAAGCGCGGCCCGCAGCACCCGCCGCTCCAGCATCGCCGCTCCACGCCACACGACCATGGTCAGCAGCACCAGCGGGATGCCCACCCAGAGGATCACCAGCGCCACGGAGAACGGCACCGCCACGACCAGCACGACGAACCAGCCCACCCCGAAGGCCAAACTGACCAGCATGTAGGGCACGGCCCGCCAGGTGGCCGGATCGGTGACCACGCCGACAGGCCCCCGAGGTCCCAACGGCACGCGCTCTCTCAACGGCACAGCAACCATGCCACCAGAGTGCCCGTTCCACCGGCCACGGAGAATGCGGTGGACTTCCGTCCTCAGGTGGGGTTATCCCCCGTAGCCGGTCTCACCGTCACGTCACGGCGGCCGGCCCCCCGTGCGGGCTCAGCGGCCGTGTCCCTGGAAGTCCCCAGCCCTAGTCGGCGTCTGGCGCCGACCAGGCTGTGCCGTACAAGAGCCATGTGCCGTACAAGAGCCATGTGCCGTACAAGAGCCATGTGCCGTACAAGAGCCAAAAGGATGAGGGGCGGCAGGGAGAACCCCCACCGCCCCTCATCAAAGGACCTAGTCGCGGTCGTTGCTCACTGTGGTCTTCTGGACCTGCAGGAGGAACTCAGCGTTGGACTTGGTCTCCTTCATCTTCTCCAGGAGCAGTTCGAGCGCCTGCTGCATGTCGAGCGCGTGGAGCACGCGACGCAGCTTCCAGACGATCTGGAGCTCGTCCTTGGCCATGAGGATCTCTTCCTTACGGGTGCTGGACGCGTCGACGTCCACCGCGGGGAAGATGCGCTTGTCGGCCAGGGAACGGCTGAGCTTGAGCTCCATGTTGCCGGTGCCCTTGAACTCCTCGAAGATGACCTCGTCCATCTTGGACCCGGTCTCGACCAGGGCCGTGGCGAGGATCGTCAGCGAGCCGCCGTTCTCGATGTTGCGGGCGGCGCCGAAGAAGCGCTTGGGCGGGTAGAGCGCGGTCGAGTCGACACCACCGGACAGGATGCGCCCGCTCGCGGGAGCCGCGAGGTTGTAGGCGCGTCCGAGCCGGGTGATCGAGTCGAGCAGGACGACCACGTCGTGGCCCAGCTCCACCAGACGCTTGGCCCGCTCGATGGCGAGCTCAGCGACCGTGGTGTGGTCCTCGGCGGGACGGTCGAAGGTCGAGTGGATGACCTCGCCCTTGACCGACCGCTGCATGTCGGTGACCTCTTCAGGCCGCTCGTCCACCAGCACGACCATCAGGTGGCACTCGGTGTTGTTGCGGGTGATCGCGTTGGCGATCGCCTGGAGGACCATCGTCTTACCGGCCTTGGGCGGCGAGACGATGAGGCCACGCTGGCCCTTGCCGATCGGCGAGACGAGGTCGATGATCCGCGTGGTGAGGATGTTCGGCTCGGTCTCGAGGCGCAGGCGGTCCTGCGGGTAAAGCGGCGTGAGCTTGTTGAAGTCAGGCCGGTTGCGGGCCTGCTCCGGGTCCATGCCGTTGACCGTGTCGAGGCGTACCAGAGCGTTGAACTTCTCGCGGCGCTCGCCGTCGCGCGGCTGCCGGACGGCGCCGGTGATGACGTCGCCCTTACGCAGGCCGTTGCGGCGGATCTGGGCGAGCGAGACGTAGACGTCGTTGCTGCCGGGCAGGTAGCCGCTCGTCCTGACGAAGGCGTAGTTGTCGAGGATGTCGAGGATGCCGGCGATCGGGATGAGCACATCGTCGTCGCCGATCACGGGCTCGTTGCTCTCGAAGCGCTCACGGCCACGGCCGCGGTTGCGCTCGCGGAACCGGCCCCGCCTGCCACGACTGCCGTCGTCGTCGCTGCCGCCGCGCGGATCGTTGCGCGAGTCGCCCCGCTGATCGTTGCGGGGGTCGTTGCGCTGGTCACCGCGCTGGTCGCTGCCGCCACGCGGGTCAGCGCCGCGGCCGCCGTCGGCGACACGCTCACGCTGGTCGGCGCGGCCGCTGTCACGGCCGTTGTCACGGTTGTCACGGCTGTCACGACCGTTGTCGCGATTGTCGCGACCGTCACGGCTGTCACGAATGTCGCGGCTGCTCTCGCCACGAGCGTCACGAACATCACGGACGTCACGGCTGCTCTCGCCACGGCTGCTCTCGCCACGGCTGTCGCGGCCATCACGGCCGCCCTCGCCGCGGTCGTTGCCGGAACGGTCGCTGCCGCCACGGTCACCACGGTCGCGGCGCTCGCCTCTGGTGCGCCGCTCACGGCGGCTCTCACCACGGTCGGTACGCGAGTCGAGCTGGCCTTCGGCGGGCTGGGCCTGCTCCACGACCGGCTCGGCCGGGGCGACCACGGGCTCGGGAGCCACGACCACCGGCTCGGGGGCCTGCGCGACGGGCTCTTCAACGGTCTTGGGGCGGGAACGTTCCCGGCGCGTCCTGGTGGGCCGCTCCGCGGCGGGCGCCACCTCGGCGGCGACCGGAGCCTCGGCAACGGCGGCAGGCGCGGCTTCCCCGGAGCCGCCACCCTGCTTCTCCTGGATGGCCGCGATGAGCTGGCTCTTCCGCATGCGCCCGGTGCCGCTGATGCCCAGCTCAGCGGCCATTTTCTGCAGCTCGGGCAGCACCTTGGCGGACAGGCCGGTGCCGGAGCGACGCGCACGGGGCTTGGCCGCGGCGCGGGTGGGGGTGTCTCCGGACGCGGGCTGCGCAGGCGAGCCTGGTGCGTCGGAGAGGAGTTCGGTGGTGTCGCTCAACTAAAGGTCCTTCCCAGGGGTCGGGCGCCGGTTTTTGTTCTGCCGGGCGTCCCGGAGGTGCTTGCGATCCGGCGGGACAGACCGGGTCGGGGTGCACGTTGCGATCTTCGGCCGCCGCTGGGGACGGCCGCCACTCTTGGGAGAGGCGCGTCCAAGCGGCCACAGGACAGTGACGCGTGGATGACACCCCTCAGATTGCTGTCGCCAGCCAGATGTCGAGGTGATTCGAATGCGCAGACCCCCGTCGTCGCCGCCTCACGTTGGGCCAACCGGGTGTGGGCCAACCGGAGGCAACGGATTCCGGGGAGACAGCCGCGCTGCACACGCCTCGCGACGTGCAGCATGATGCAGCGATGTGTGGCTGACAAGCACGCACCCACCAAGGGGGCATCTGGTGCGGCTATCAGCCTAACATCACCAGCGCACACGGCTATTCCCTGAAGGTCTAAAGAGGCATCAGCGTGTCTCGGGGAACTGAACGTTCGCACCAACTGGGTCGACGTCCATAAGCTGGATGTGCCAGTCATTACCCACTTCTGGCGCGATCAAATCCTGCGAATCCGGTGTAGAAAACGCAAGAACTGTGGGACCCGCTCCCGAAACGACCGCGGGCACGCCCACTGCACGGAGACGTTCTACCAGATCCGCACTGGCCCGCATCGCAGGCGCACGGTAATCCTGGTGAAGTCGGTCTTCGGTGGCGGCGAACAGCAACCCGCGCTCCGGCCGCTGGGTCAGCGCCGCGATCAGCAACGCAGCCCTGCCGGCGTTGAAAGAGGCGTCCTTGTGGGGCACGTCCTTCGGCAGCAACCCCCGTGCGGTCTCCGTGGCCAACCGTGTCGCCGGAACGAACACGACAGGCCGGATGCGCGCATCCGGGAGCAGTTTCACCATACGCGGTGATCCGGAGTGGTCGGTCCAGGCAATCGTCAGCCCTCCGGCCAGGCACGGCGCCACGTTGTCCGGATGCCCCTCCATCTCGGTGGCCAGCGCGAACACCTCGTCGTCCGAAAGGCCTACGCCGTCGGCGAATCCGCCCGCGTGCGTCCCGCCGTCGCTCGCCTCCACGCGTGCTTCGGAGGTACGTGGTGCCGTTTCCGGACGCGAGTCAGTTTTCGTTCGCGATTCGGTATGTGTTTCGGTACCTGGTGCGGCACCCGCCAGGGCGCGGGCGGCGAGGATGCCCGCGCAGACGGCGGCCGAGGACGAGCCCAGGCCGCGGGCGTGCGGGATGCGGTTGCGGCAGTGCAGCCGGATGCCCTCGGGCTGAGGGACCCCCATGCGGTCGAACGTCCTGCGCATGGCCTTGATGACCAGGTGTCCTTCGCCGAGATCGAGCTCGCCCGGGCCCGCGCCCTCTCCTTCGACGGTGACGTGGACGCCCCGCTCGCCAGTCAGTGTGGCTCGGACCTCGTCGTACAGGTCCAGCGCCAGGCCCAGGGAGTCGAAGCCGGGGCCCAGGTTCGCCGAGGTGGCCGGCACGCGGATGTCAACGGTGCTCATTCGCCTGTCTCTCTCCCGCCGCCGCCGTCAGTGCCGGCGGGGCTGTCTTCTCGTACGGCAAGGCCGGAACGCGTGCTGCTTGGCCGCCTGCCGTGGCCCAGCTCAGGCGCCGTGCACATTGCGCCGCCCCCACCTCACCACATCCCGCCGACCCGGCGCTGGGTCCCGCGAGAGTGCCGAACCGTCCCAACCGCACGCGTTGGCCGGTCCGGCACGCACCGCACGTACGGAACGCACCGCACGGCCTGGCGCGCACGACCTGGCATGCATCCACACAGTCCGGCATGTCGAGTCCAGCACACGCGGTCCAGCGCGCCGCGCCGGTCGGTGTGGCCGGTCGGTGTGGCCGGTCGGTGTGGCCGGTCGGTGTGGGGAATCACACACTCCCGCTCATACAGGCGCGGGTGGCGTTCCTAGGCCAGGTTGAGGGCGGCGGCGGCTGCGTGGACGTCGATGGGGATGGTGACCGGAGCCGGGGCGCCGGCGATCGCCCAGTCGGGGTCCTTGAGGCCGTTGCCCGTGACCGTGCAGACGATGCGCTGCCCGGGTGCGATGAGCCCCTGCGCGTGCGCCTGGAGGAGGCCGGCGACGCTGGCCGCCGAGGCGAGCTCGACGAAGACGCCCTCCTCCTGGGCCAGCAGCTTGTACGCGGTCGCGATCTGCCGGTCCGTGACCGACTCGATGGCGCCACCGGACTCGTCGCGAGCCGCCGTGGCCAGTTGCCAGGAGGCGGGGTTGCCGATGCGGATGGCGGTGGCGATCGTGTGCGGGTGGGCGACGGGCGCGCCGTTGACGATCGGTGCCGCGCCGCTGGCCTGGAAGCCGAACATGCGCGGCGTCTTGGTGGCGATCCCGTCGGTGGCGTACTCCCGATAGCCCATCCAGTAGGCCGAGATGTTGCCCGCGTTGCCCACCGGGATGCAGTGGATGTCGGGCGCGTCGCCCAGCGCGTCGACGATCTCGAAGGCGGCCGTCTTCTGGCCCTGCAGCCGGAACGGGTTGACCGAGTTGACCAGCGCGATCGGGTAGCTGGACGACAGCTTGCGGGTCATCTCCAGGCAGTCGTCGAACGAGCCCTCGACCTGGAGCAGCGTGGCGCCGTGGACGAGCGCCTGGGCCAGCTTGCCCATCGCGATCTTGCCGCGCGGCACCAGCACGGCGCAGGTGAGCCCGGCCCGTACGGCGTAGGCGGCGGCCGAGGCCGAGGTGTTGCCGGTCGAGGCGCAGATGACCGCCTTGGCCCCCTCTTCGACGGCCTTGCTGATGGCCATCGTCATGCCGCGGTCCTTGAAGCTGCCCGTCGGGTTGGCGCCTTCCACCTTGAGGTAGACGTCACACCCGGTCAGCGCGGAGACACGGTGCGCGGGGACCAGCGGCGTGCCGCCCTCCAGCAGCGTGATGACGGGCGTCTTCGTGGTGACCGGAAGGCGCTCTCGGTACTCCTCGATGAGGCCACGCCACGACCTGCTCATATTGACTCCCTACCTGCGGTCTTGGCCACCGAGTGTACCGGTGTCCTGGCAGTGGGCGCCGAGCCGAGTCCCGGGTCGCTGAGCGGTGGCCACAACAACCAACAATTCGGGAAATTTTCAGCATCTCCCGGTATGGTCCCCGGCAGGGGGGTCATCACCATGAACGCGCGTCCTGCCATGACGCAGAACGACTATTCTCCGCTGACGCCGCCGGAGCTCGGCGCCTGGTCAGCGGCCCTGTCCGTGAGCGTGGTGATACCCGCGCACGGTGGGCCTCAGCTGGAGCTGACACTGGCCGCGCTGGCCGCTCAGACGTACCCGGACCACCTCATGGAGGTCCTGGTCGTGGACGACGGCAGCGAGCCGCCGATCCGGCTGCCGGAGATCCGGCCGGTCAACACCCGGATCGTCCCGGTGAAGACCGGCTGGGGCATCTCGAACGCCGTCAACACCGGCGCCAAGGCCGCCGACGGCGAGATCATCCAGCGGCTCGACGCCGACATGGTGGCCTGCCGCGAGCACATCGAGGCCCTGGCCCGGTGGCATCACGTGACCGACTATCTGGTCACGATCGGGATGAAGAGGTTCGTCGAGGTACCGGCGCTCACCGCCGAGCAGGTCTTCCGGGCCAGACACCTGGGAGAGGTGTTCGACCTGGCGTCGGGGGTGTCGAGCTCCACCGAGGCGACGATCGCCAAGACCGACGGGCTGCGTAAGAGCCGTAATCCCTACCACGTGTGCACAGGACCGACCTTCGCCCTTCCCCGGGAGGTCTTCCACGCCGTGGGCGGTCTCGACCCGAACGTCGTGCGCGGCGAGGACACCGAGTTCGCCTACCGGCTGGCCATGCACGGCGTCGTGTTCATCCCGGACATGGAAGCGCAGGCGGTGCACCTCGGGCTGCCCGCGCAGCACCGTGACCGGGAACGCGCCGTGCGGGCCGTCGAGCCGTACCTGGCGCACCGCGTCCCGCTCCGCCGCGACCTGCGCAAGGACCAGGGCCGCCGGTGGCTCGTACCGTACGTCGAGATTGTCCTGGACGTCACGGACACCTCGGAAGCGGTCGTACGGCAGGCGGTGGCAGCGGCGCTCGACGGCAAACTGCAGGACGTCGCGGTGACGCTGGTGGGACCGTGGGCGCGGCTGCACGACGGGCGGCGGGCCGTGCTCAGCGACCCGTGCTTCGAGATGCGGCTGATGCGCGACCTGTTCGCGCACGACGACCGGATCCGGCTGATCGACGAGGCGGCCCCGACGTCGGCGCCCGCGCCGTTCCGCTATCGAGGGCCCGTGGACGTGCCGCTGCACAAGGCGACGCTGGAGCGGATGATCGAGACGGTACAGAAGGACCTGACGGGCGTGCTCGTCGTGGACCTGCCCGACGGCCGCACGGCCCGCCTCGAACGCACCTCCGCCATGGGCCGGGCCCTGCTGCTCACCACGCCGGGCGACGATCTCGACAAGATCATCGAGACCACGCACGGCGTACGCCACGAGGCCCCGGACCGCTACTGGCCTCCGGCCGCACCGCCGAAGCCCGCAGCCCAGAAGCCCCTGGACAACCCCGCCCCGAACGCGAAGCCGAAGCCGCCGATCGTCACGATCCCCACCTCGGCCGCCGAGGAACGGGGGCTTCTGGGCCGCCTGAAGTCAGCCCTCCGCCCCAGCTAGCCGCGCAGCCGCTTGCCCAGGGCGCGCTTGACCGTGGTGGCCAGCAGCACGCGCATGCTCTGCTGGGCACGGTTGGCGGCGGCCAGCTGGCGGCGCAGCGTGCTGACGTCGCGCCGCAGCTCCACGGCGCTCTTGCGCCAGCGCCCGGCCTCGTCGCGCCACTTGGTCACCTGTGCGCGCAGCCGTTCGGCCTCCTTGGCCAGCCGCGCCGCGTCCGCCTCCGCCTTGAACCGGGCCCGGTAGGCGCTGCGGCGGCCGAGCAGCTCCGACGCCTCCGTCGCGAACCCGTACGTCTCGCCCTCCACCCACGAGACGCCCGACACGTCGTCCACCGCGTCGTCGAGCTCCTCGCCGGGGCGTACGACGATCCGCGCCCTGGCGAAGGCGGAGGCGCGTTCCAGCCGCGCGGCCACGACGCCGTCCGGCGACTCGTGGAGCAGCACGTTCACCAGCCCGAGCCCTTCGGCGCGGGCCAGGTCGAGCAGTCCGGCCAGGCTGTCCTCCCCCGGCACCCAGCCGGCGGGCAGCCGCAGCACGTACGGCACGGCCGGGTCGACCTCGCCGGAGACCGCCAGCCGTACCCGGCCTTCGTGCAGGTAGTGGCCGTGGACCAGCACCAGGTCGAGGGCGGGGTCCTTCAGCGGGGCCCGGCGCTCGCGCTCAAGGGAGTCCCAGGGGCCGACCACGACGATGGACAGGTCCAGCAGGGTGCCCGCCAGCAGGGCGTCGACCGTGGCGCGGACCTGCTCGTAACCGGCGGTGCCGTCGACGACGACCGCGACGTACGGGACCTTCCACTGGCGGGAGGGATGCGAGCGGAGCCACCGGTAGGCGGGGATGCGGTCGGCGACGAACGCGTAGCTCACGCGGTCGATGGGCCGCTGGTCGCGCATCCGCATGGTCGGCCCGAGATGGTAGGCACGGGCCCTGGGCTCCGGTACGAACACCGCCCCGGCCTGATAGAGCCGATACCCCATCTCCGTGTCCTGACCGAGTATCAGGTCGTCGTCCATCGTCCCGGCGGCGGCGACCAGCCGGGCGTTGACCGAGGTCGCGCCGCCGACGTGCAGGCTGAACGGGCGCTGGGTGTTGTCGGTGAGGCCGTTCGTCCGCTCGATCAGGTCGACGATCCAGGCGTGCGGCTCGGCGGGTTCGAAGGCCTTCTCCAGGTCGTCGGGCAGCTCGGCGGGCACCGGCGACTCGGTGAACCTGATGTAGCTGGTCACGGCCAGGTAGGGAGCGGCATGGTGCCAGCGCATGTGCGCCTCGATCGAGCCGGGGGTGAGCACGACGTCGGAGTCGAGCCAGTGGATCACGTCGCCGGTGGCCTCGGCGAGCCCGGCGTTGCGGGCGCCGGCCCGGCCCGGCTCCAGGCAGACGATCAGCCGGGTGCCTTCGGGGCGTTCCTCCGGCAGCCGCAGCGGCGGGGAACTGCCGTTGTCGACGACGATGACCTCGATCAGCCCGGCGGGGTAGGTCTGCCGGGCGAGCGCGGCCAGCACCAGGTCGAGCTTGTCCTGGCCGCCGTACGCGGGCACGACCACGCTGACCCGCAGCGTCGTCGGGTACGTCTCCGGCGGTTCGAGCATCCGATAGTCGTTGCCGCGGATCCTGGTCATACCGCTTCCAAAAGCAGGCTAGGGCGGAAGCCACGCCACTGGTTGGTGGCGACCTTGAGGAAGTGGGCGAGCGGGAGCTGCCAGGTGTGCTGGTCGCTCAGCGTGCGCCGGAGCACGTAGCCGAGGCCGTGGGTGCGGTAGATGCTCGCCCCGGCCTCGTGGGCGGCCTTGAGGAAGTCCCGGTCCACCGCTCGCGGCTGAGCCGGAAATCCCCCTACATCCTGAAATATCGTTTTTGTCGCGAGAATCGTGCCGCCCGCTACGTGATCGGTGGAGACCTCACTCGGATAGGCGGCGCCACTGGCGAACGTGGTGCGCCTGATCGTGGCGTGCAACGGCTCCAGGTAAAAGAATTCGGCAGTGGTGCCCACGATGTCGGCCCCCGAATAGGACGCCGCCATGACCAGGTCGGCGAGGTGGTCGGGGCCGTACCAGTCGTCGTCGTCCCACTTGGCCACATAGTCGCCGGACGCCAGGGCCGCGGCCTCGTTCAGCACCTCGCCGAACAGCGTCTCGGCCGGGGCCTCGACCCACGTCACGGGCAGGGGGCAGCTCTCGACCGCCTGCCGTACCTCGTCGAAGGGGACGCCGTGCAGGCCGAGCAGCACCTCGATGTCGGTGTCGCGCTGGCCGGCCATCTGGGCGAGCGCGCCGGCGACCATCGCCGGGCGCCGGGTGGACATGACCACGCTGATGCGCGGCGTACGCGAGGGCGGCAGGCGGTGGGTCAGGCGGCGCAGCCGCACGCTGTGCTCCTCGCGGCGCAGGTCGGCCAGCGACCTGGGGCCGGTCGCGGTGTGGCCGAGCCAGTCGCGGTCGGTGAGCAGCACCGCCAGCTCGGCGGGGACCCAGGCGGGGGCGTCGTGCGCGGTCAGCGGCACGCCCGCCGCCGCGAGCCGGACCAGCCCGGCCAGCGGCACCTCGCGCTCGGGCCACTCGATCTCCAGGCCGCGCAACGGGCGCAGCGTGGGCACGTCGGGCTCATGGCCGTCGACCGCCCACCCGGAGTAGGCCCCGGGCAGCTCGGCCGGGCGGCCATCGCTCCAGTGCAGGCGAGCGAGCCCCTTTTCCGGCGTACGCGCGAAGCCACAGGGGGTGACGGGCATGGTGCTCCTCGACCGACGGGGACTCAGTCAGGCGCCCACCTTACGCCGGTCTGACACTCTCTGAGACGTTGAGTGCACCTTGGGGTGGATGGCCAGTGCGGAGGTAACGTAGGCCGAACCAGCAGCATTCTCCCAGTTTCTGTCCAGGAACCTGTGGCACGGTAGTGGCGAATGTTTATTAAGGTGTCAATATCCCATTGACGCCTGATATGTCATGACAACGAAAGGTATGCGCGGATGTTCTCGCCCCGCCGACTGGCAGCGACCGCCGCAATCCTCGGAGTTCTGGCCGTTGCGGTGCTCGTGCTGCTCGTCCTCGCCGGTCTGCTCACGCTCGGCGCCGCCGCCGCCTCGGGGGCGTTCGCCGCCACGCTGGCCGGGCTCGCCGTACTCGTGCTGACCGTACGGCGCATCGACGGCAAGGCCCAGCGCATCGACCTGCGAGCCAAGAAGCACGAGGCCGAGCTGGCCAAGACCGCCACGGCGCTCAAGCGCATCGAGGCGCGGCTGGACCGTCTGGCCGAGGCCGTCGAGCGGTCGGCCGCGCGGCGCGAGGATGATCTCGGCGCGATCCTGGCCTCGCTGGGCGAGGACCGGGTCAACGCGATGACGCGGGCGCGAGAGGTGGAGGAGCTGCGCGAGGAGGTCCGCGCGCTGGCCAAGGACCGGGCATGACGCGGATCAGGCACAACGACTGGGGAACGCTCGAGCCGCCGGCCATCGGCGCCTGGCAGCCCGCTCTGACCGTTTCCGTGGTGATTCCCGCCTACAACTGCGCACCGGCGCTCGCCCGGACCGTGGCCGCGCTGGCGGAGCAGACCTATCCCGCCGAACTGGTCGAGGTGGTCGTCGCCGACGACGGCAGCGAACCGCCCCTCGACCTGCCCGGCGTCCGGGTGGTCCGGGTAGGCGAGGGCTGGGGACGCGGCGCGGCCAGGGAGACCGGCCGGCTCGCCGCGACCGGCGAAGTGATCCACTGGCTCGACTCGGACATGGTCCTGGCCCCGGATCACCTGGAAGCGCACATGCGCTGGCACCACCTCATCGACCACGCCGTCGTGATCAGCGACATCCGGTTCGTGGCGGCCCTGGGCGAGGAGGGCACCCGGACCGAGTACACGCGCATGACCCTGGAGTCCAGCAGGATGCTCAAGGACGCGGGTCCGAGCGCGTACCTGCTGCATACCGGCGCCTCCACCTCGGTACGCGCCGATCTGCTGCGGGAGGCGGGCGGCGTCGACACCGGCCTGAACATGGCCGAGGACACCGTGCTCGGCTACCGGCTGGCGCAGGCCGGGGCGGTGTTCATCCCCGACGAGCAGGCGCGCGCCTGGCACGTCGGCCCGTCCACCGTGATGCGCCGTGAGAAGGACGTGCACCGGCACAACTGGTCGTTCCTCGGCGATCTGCTCCCCGAGCTGCGCTGGCTGCGCAATCATCCGCGACGCCGCTGGCTGGTGCCGTACGTCCAGGTCGTCGTGGAGGCGGCCGGCTACGAGCGGACGCGCGCCACGGCCGACTCCGCGCTCGCCGGGACGATCACCGACACGGCCGTGGCCATCGTCGGCCCCTGGGACAAGCTGACGGACGAGCGCCGCGACAGCCTCGACGACCCGCTGCTCGACCTGCGCCTCATCCACCACCTCTACCAGCACGAACCGCGCGTCACGTTCGTGACGTCCGCCCCCGAATCGGCGGCCCCCGCCCCCTTCCGGCTCACGCTCCCGTCTGGCTGGGTGCTGGGCGCCGACACGCTCTCCCGGCTCGTACGACTGGCCGAACAGGACACGCTGGGACTCGTCTGCGCCGTGCTCGACGAGGGCGAGGCCGGAGTCGTGGCCGCCAGGCTGGAGCGCACCGCGGCCTTCTCCCGCGCGGCCCTGTTCCACGGCGGGACCGACGATCTGGTGGATGAGATGTTCGGATCGATCTGGGTGAGTGGGGCCGAGTACGGCTTCGCCCCGGAGGACCAGGCCGAGCCGCTGGCCGGAGACCCCGCCAAGTGGCGGGCGCTGGCGGGCAAGCGGCAGGACGAGACGAAGGAGCTGAAGGCGGAGATCGAGCGGCTGACGGCCGAGGTGGACCGGCTGTCCGCCGATCCCGTCCCCGACTCCTCAGCCGGGCCGCTGACCTCGCTCATCAGGCACCTGCGGAGCGCCGGATGATCCGCGAACTGCTGGCCGAGATGCCCAAGGCCCGGATCTTCCTGGCCGGGGTCGAGCACGACGTCGACGCCGTGGACCTGGACCGGGACCTGCTGGAGCCGTTCGCGGACACGGAACGGGTGCACGAGGTGCTCATCCTCGCCCGTACCCCTGCCGACCTGCGCCGGGCCGCCACACTGCACAAGCTGCTGCCGGACGCCCGGCGGGTGGTCGTGGCCGTGCTCGACACGCCCGCCTCCCATCCGGCGCCCGTGCCCACCCCGACGCCCGCGCACCGCTGGCGCTCGCTCACGGATCTGCGGGTCTACCAGCCGAAGGACAGGGTGTGGGTGGTGGACGCGCGGTTCTCGGCGCCCACTCCGGCCGGCCGTACGGTGGCCGCGACGGCTCGGGCGTTCGCCGGGCACCGGCTCGACGTGATCACGGCGCCCGCGGCGGCGATCGCCGGCGTCGGCGCGGCGGCCTGGCGTCCCGGTGACCCGAACGCGACGCCCGCCGAGCTGGCCGGGCCGGTGCCGGAACGAGTCGGCGCCCCGGGCAGCGACGTCGTGCTCCGCACGCTCGACGCCTCTGAGATCCGCACGCCCGACGCCTCTGGAATCCGCACGCACGACGCCTCAGAACACCGCAACGCCTCAGGCAGCGGCCGGGCGTCGGACGAGGCGGGCGTTGACGACCTGGCGCCGGCCGACTGGTCCGGGTCGGAGACGCCGATCGAGCGGCCGACCTCGCGGTCCGCGAGCTGGGAGCGGCTCGGCCGCCCCGGCGGCGGCGGGCTGTCGCTGGTCGATCCCGACGTGCTCGGCGAGCCGTCGATGATCCCGCCGGTCGACGAGCGGCTGGTGAACCCGCAGGGCTTCGTCACCACCCCCTCACGCGGCCTGGCGTCCCTGGTGGAGCGCGACGGCCGCTGGGCGGTCGTGCTCGACGGGAAGATGGTGACCGCGTTCGCCGAGTCGGGCGGCGTGACGGACGCCGACGTGGGCCGGCTCCGGCAGATCCGCGGCGTGGAGATCGACTGGCACCACGCCCACAGCGGCCCGCTCGCCGCCGTCCGCGTGCTCACGGGCCTGGCCGCGGCCGGCGTACCGCTGACCGCGCACACGGTGCCGCGCTGGGCGGGCGCCCTCGGCGACGAGCTCGCCCGGCTGCTGCTCCGCGATCCCGATCTCGCCGACGAGCTCGGCCGCGAGGAGCACAGCATCCGGCTACGCCGCGAGGCGCTGCGCACCCACGGCGTCGCCGCCCGCTGGGAGCAGCTCGGTGCCCCCGCCCCCGCTCCCCCGCTGACCTCGGTTCTGCTGGCGACGCGGCGGGCCGACATGGTCGGGTTCGCGCTCGAGCAGGTCGGCCGCCAGCGCGGCGTCCAACTCGAAGTGATCCTCGCCCTGCACGGCGTCCCTCCGGGCCATCCGGACGTGGCCGCGGCCATCGCCGCCTTCGACGGCCCGCTGACCGTCCTTGAGGCCGACCACCAGGCGGTGTTCGGCGAGGTGCTCAACGAGGCGGCGGCGCGGGCCTCGGGGTCGTTCCTGCTGAAGATGGACGACGACGACTGGTACGGCCCCGACTTCCTGGCCGACCTGCTGCTCGCGCATTCCTATTCGGGGGCGCAGGTGGTGGGCACCGTGCCCGAGTTCGTCTACCTGTCGTCGATCGACGTCACCGTGCACCGCAAGCAGATCACCGAGCAGATCACCAGCTTCGTCGCCGGTGGCACGATCCTGGTGGAACGCTCGGCGTTCCAGGCGGTGGGCGGTTTCCGGCCGCTGCGCCGGTCGGTCGACACCCAGTTCCAGGAGGCGCTGCAGGCGGCCGGCGGGCAGATCTACCGTACGCACGGCCTCGGGTACATCCTGCGCCGCGGCCCCGCCGCCAACCACACCTGGCAGGAGCCGATCGGCACGTTCCTGCAGCGCAACCGGAACCAGTGGCGCGGCTTCCGCCCCAGCTCCCTGATGGAACTGGAAGGGAGCGCGCAGCCGTGACCCCCCGTATCCGCCGCAACGACTACGGCGTGCTCACCCCGCCCCTCCTCGGCCAGTGGACACCCGAGCTGACCGTCACCGTCGTCGTCCCGGCCCACGACCGCCAGGAGACGCTGGACCTCACACTGGCCGCCCTGTCCGCGCAGAGCTACCCGGCCGAGCTGCTCGACGTGATCGTCGTGGACGACGGCAGCGCGGTGCCGGTACGCCTGCCCGAGCTCACTCCGGCCCGCACCCGCCTCATGACCAGCCCGCCCGGCGGCTGGGGCCGCGCCTGGGCCGTACAGACCGGCATCGAGGCCGCCACCGGTGAGATCATCTTCGTGCTGGACGCGGACATGGTCCCTCATCGCCGCCACGTCGAGGCCCAGCTCCGCTGGCATCACCTGGCCCCGTACCTGGTCGTGCTGGGGTGGATCGACTTCACCGCCGGCGAGGTGCTGCCCACCCCCCGTGAGGTGCGCCAGGCGCTCGAAGACGGCCATGAGGGCAAGCTGTTCCCCCTCTCCCCGCACCGCCACGACTGGGCCGAGAAGATCATCCTCGACCACGAGGGCCTGCGGACCGCCCCGAGCTCCCTGGCCACCCGCATCCACGTGGGCGCCACCGTCTCCTACCCCGCTTCGCTGCTGCGCTCGATCGGCGGCCTGGACACCTCTCTGGTGCTGGCGGAGGACACCGAGCTCGGCTACCGGCTCACCCAGGCGGGCGCCGTGTACGTACCGGACCCGGACTCGCGCGTGTGGCACATCGGGCTGCCGACCGCCATGCGCGACTTTCTCTCGTTGAAGCGGTACAACGACCCTTACGTGGCGGACCGCGTGCCGTACCGGCGCTACCTGCGCACGGACTCGGGCCGGCAGTGGCTCGTCCCGTACGTGGACGCGACCGTCCCCGCGGCGGGCTACGAGGACGTCCGCGCGACGGTCGACGGCCTGCTGGCGAGCTCGGTGCCGGACGTCGGGATCACCATCACCGGCCCCTGGTCCGCGCTGGGGAACGGCCGCCGCTCCCCGCTCCGCGACCCCGACCTGGACCTCCGCCTCATCCACGCCACCTTCGAACACGATCCCCGGGTCCGGCTGGCCGACACCTCGGGATCTCCCGGGGTCGTCCCGCCGTTCCGCCTCCTCATGCCTCCTGGCTGGGTTCCCGCGCGCGACACCCTGCAACGCCTCGTCAACCACCTGGAAGAGCACGACGACGGCGCCCTTTTGATCGCCCTCGACGAGAGCGACCAGGGCGTCACCGTGGCCAGACTCGAACGCACCGCCGCCCTCTCCCGCGCCGCGCTGGTGTCCCGCCCCGGCGAGCACCTGGACACCGTCCTGGACGAGGTCTTCGGCCTGGAATGGCTGGACGGCGACACCTGGGGCTTCACCCGCCGCCCGCCGATCTACCCGCCCCGCCGCCGCCCGGTCCCCGAGCTGGACCGGATCACCGCCCAGTACGAGAAGGAGGTCACCCGCCTCCGCAAGCGCACCGCCCTCATGCAGGCCGAACTCGCCCAGCTCCGCAGGGAGGCGGGCAAGGGCGGCAGGGACGCGGAACGGTGGCGCGAGAAGGCCGAGTCGTGGCGCCGCGAGGCCGTCCGCCTGTCCCGCTCCCGGGCCCGCGACCAGGACCGCACGGTGCTCAAACGCGCCGTCCGCCGAGTCCGTAACCTGGCCTTCCCGGACACCTGATCTCTTTTGGCGGTCGGCTTTGAGGTCAGCGGCCGACCGCTGTCCGCACCTCCCCCACCAGCTCGGCCGCATCGGCGACGACCTGCTCGATCTCGTGCGTTGACACGCCGACGCGGCCGAGCAGCCGCTGCGCCCGCCCGGCGAAGTCCGGCGGGGCCAGGGGCAGCCGACCCGCCGAGGCGACCATGCCCTTCTCGTTGATCAGCCACTGACGCGCGTGACCGTGTAATGCCTGGCAGGCCACACCGACAGCGTGGAACAGGCACCCCGCCGCATAAACCGGATCGACGCCGGCCGCCCCATATCGCGCCAACCCCACGGAGAAGTTGGTACCGGCCTTCCTGGCAATCACCCCAGACCCGGTGGACCCGATCCAGATCGCGGTAGATCCAATCCACCCGCCATCCGTCGATGGTCAGCCACCCATCGCCGTCGACCCACGGCCCCCAGCCACCTGGCTCGGTCACTTCGGCCCGCTCACCGGCCTCCTGTACGGCCAGCGCCCGCAACGCCGCCACGTCCAGGTCGCCTCGGTAGTACAGCCCGAGGTCGATGTCCGAATCCGGGCGGTGCGTCCCCCGGGCCCGGCTACCGCCGAGGACTACCGCGACCACCCCGGGGATCTCCGCCAGCCGCTGCCCCAGCGCATTCAGCGCAATGTCATCCACAACTCCATGATCTCAGGGCATTTGTCACATAAACCGACAAGCCGAAACCACCCCCGCAGTGCCGAACCAAACTCCGCGATCGCTTGTCTGATCAGGTAAAAGAGGAGGGGTCGCATGTACTTCAAGTCCATTGCCGCCACGTTCGCAGCCGTGGTGATCGCCCTGGCCGGCGTGCCGTCAGCAAGCGCACAGGAGCCTGGAACCACGCCCGCAGCGGGCACCGAATCACGACAGTGGATCAAGCTTGCCGGCACGTCGGGCCAACTCAACGACGAGCGGGGAGCGGTCCGCCTGGCCTCGTACTCCCTGATCTTCGACGCCGGCCAGGGCTCCTACGGCTACCTGCGCAAGGGCGACAAGTTCGGCAAGACGACCTACCGCGAGGCGCTGGTCGCGCCGGGGCAGAGGTGGGTGGCCGGGATTCCGGACTACCGGCTCTGGAAGGCCATGAGCAAGATCGACCTGATCGACCGTACGAGCCGGCGCACGTACACGATCGCCCTCCCTGCGCCCGTGACCTCCCCGGAATGGTCGCCGGACGGCCGCACGCTCCTGCTCACCGCGTACCAGGAACACCGTGAGGGCAGCCTGACCATCATCGGCTTCATCACCCTGAACGTGACCGACCGCGTTCCCCACCTGGTCAGAACGGGACCCCGTCATCGCGTCACCGACTGGGCCATCGGGCGGGCCTTCCGCTTCTACTTCGCCGGCCAGGCCGGCGGGGTGCTGGCCATGCACGAAGCGGCCGAGCCCCCATCGGCCAAGAGCCGCATCGCCGTCTACGGGCTGGACGGCAAACGGCGCGGGTTCTACACGGGCGTCGGCGTTTTCGATGAAGGGAGCGCCGTGACGGTCTCCTCACCTTCGGGACGCTTCTTCGCCACTGTGGTGCGTAAGGACGACAAGGGGCGTGACATCGGCATCGTCGAGGCGTCGACCGGTAAGATCCTCTACCGGATCGGCGGCCGGGGCATCCAGGCCTTCGCCGGCTGGTACGACGACGAGCACGTCATCTTGAAGCAGGTGCGCGGCAAGACGCAGACTTTCCAGCGCGTCGACTTCGCCGGCATCGCCGACCTCGACCTGATCAAGGAGAAGCTCATCGCCGGTCCCGCTGAATACAAGCCGCACCTGGAGCGGGTCAACTTCGTGCCCGCCCAGGGGTGACACGCTCCAGGATCGCCAAAGGAATCCGGTCATGCGCAGCACACTCATCGACGGCGACCCGCAGCGGCTCGGGGAATACTGGCTGGCCAGCCGGATCGGGGCGGGTGGGCAAGGCGTCGTGTACGAGGCCTACGATCCGGCGGGCACCCGGGTCGCGGTCAAGGTGCTGCGCGGCGACCCGGTCAGCCGGCCCGAGCTGCGCGGCCGCCTGGCCAAGGAGGCGGTCGCGGCGCAGCGGGTGGCCTCGTTCTGTACGGCCAGGGTGCTCGGCGTCCATCTCGAGGGGCCCAGGCCGTACATCGTCAGCGAGTACGTCGAAGGCCCGAGCCTGCGCGCGGCCGGGCGGGTGTTCCGCGACGACGACCTGCACAGGCTGGCCACGGCGATCGCCACGGCGCTGACCGCCATCCATGACGCGGGCGTCGTGCACCGTGACCTCAAGCCCGACAACGTGCTGCTCGGCCCCGACGGGCCCCGCGTGATCGACTTCGGCGTGGCCCGCACGCTGGAGATGTCGCTCACCGCCACGGGAGAGGTGGCCGGAACGCCCAGTTACATGGCGCCGGAGGTGTTCTCGGGCGAGCGGGCGGGGCCGCCCGCGGACGTGTTCGCCTGGGGCGCGATCATCCTGTACGCCGCCACCGGCGAGGATCCGTTCACCGCGGAGGCGCTGGGCGCGGTCATGCACCGCGTCCTCTCCCACGAACCCGACCTGGCCACGCTGCCCGACCCGCTGCGCCGCCTGGTGCGCGCGGCGCTGGCCAAGGAACCGGGCCGCCGCCCGACCGCGCGCGAACTGCTGCTCGGGCTGGTCAACAGCGACGGAAGGCTCGACACCGCGCGGCTGCTCGAGCAGGGCGCCGGCGACGGCGAACGGATCGGGACCACCGCCGAGGACCCCTCGCTCGGCGTCATCGCCGAGGACGCCTACGCCGCTCTCAGCCCCGCCGAGAAGGAGCTGGTCCCCGAGCTGTTCCTGCGGCTGGTCACGGTGACCGCCGAGGACGAGCTGGCGCTGCGCGAACTCCGCAGGTCCGAGCTGCCCGACGGCATCGAGCGGGTGCTGGACGCGTTCACCTACCTGGTGTCCAAAGGAGATCCGGTACGGCTGCTGCGCCCCGCCCTACCGCTGGCCTGGCCCCGGCTGCGCGCCTGGATAGTCACGAACCGGGACGGACTGGTCGTGCACCGGCAGATCTGGACCGCCGCGGAGCGCTGGGAGGAGCACGGGCGCAAGGACGCCGACCTGTTCCACGGCAGTTCGCTGGACGACGCGCTGCGCTGGGCCGCGGCCGACCGCAGGAACATCACGCTCACCCCCGGCGAGCGGGACTTCCTGTCCGCGGCCGCCGCGCTCAACAGGCGCCGATCCCGCAGGACCAGGCTCCTGTCCATCGGGCTGGCCGTACTCCTGGTGCTGGCCCTGGTCGCGGGAGGTCTGGCCGTACGGCAGAGCATCATGCTCGCCGACCAACGCGACGTGGCCGAGTCCGCCCGGCTGGCCGGGGTGGCCGACACGGTGAGAGGCAAGGACCCCGTGCTGGGCATGCTGCTCAGCACCGCGGCCGCGCGGCTGTCCCCCACGGCGGAGGCCAGGTCGAGTCTGTTCGCCTCGGTCGTCGATCAGGGCGCCGCGGCCTTCCGCGACCCCGGCACCGGGCCCGACGTGGTGCGTGCGCTCAGCGCCGACGGCCGCTCGCTGATCAGCGTCAGTCCCGGCGAGGTCAGGGTGTGGGACCTGGCGACCGGCAGGCGGACGGGCGGCTTCACCGGGCTCGGCCTGACCGGCAGGCGCCTGCGCCAGGCCGCGGTCAGCGAGGACGGGCGGCTGCTGGCCGTCGCCGACAGCGAGGGCGTCGGCCTCTGGGAGCTGGCCACCGGCAAGCCGACGGGCCGGCGCCTGCCCGCCAGCGAGATGCTCGACCTGAACATCGGCTTCAGCGGCGGCCTGCTCGTCGTCGACGTCGGACAGGGCAAAAGCGTCTACTACCCGCGTACCGGAAAGACGACCGGGCTGCCCACGCTCGTCAAGGCCGCGATCCACCCGGGCGGCGACTATGCCGTGGCCGGACGCGAGCGCTGGGCGCTGCCATCGGGCAAGGCACAACGCGGTTTTCCCGGCATCTGCGCCGACTGCACACCTGTCTCGGCGTTCAGCCGCGACGGGCGGCTCCTCGCCATCGCCGACGACGGCGGCCTCGTCGTCTTCGACGCCCGTACCCGCAAGGAGATCACCACGATCGCGGACTGGGAGCCCATGGCGGTGCCGGTGTTCAGTCCGGACGGCAAGGTCCTCGCGGGGATCGGTTCGACGATCAGGCTCTACCGGCTGAACGCCGACGAACCACTGATGCTCGAACGCGCCATAGCGGACCCGGTGTCCGCGGTCGCCTTCGGCCCGACCGGGCTGCGCTACCTGAGCGAGGACACGGTCGTCACGCTCCAGCCGTACGTCGCCGCGGACGACACCATGGACGAGATGGAGTTCAGCGCCGACGGCCAACTGCTCGCCACGCACACCCTGGGCTCCACCAAGATCACGCTGAACGGCAAAGCATTCGAGGCGGGGGCGCTCCAGGACTACGACAGCGAGCTCTCTTTCAGCCGGGACGGCAGGCGGCTGGCGATCAGACGCGGCGACGATGTCACCGTCCGGGACACCGCCACCTGGCACGACCTGGCCAAGGTCCCGACCACTCCCGACTCGGACGGCGCGTTTCCGGCCCCGGCCGGACTCTGGACGACCGACGAGAAGACCTTCACGCTCTGGCAGGTCCCTGGCGGCAAGCGGCTCAAGCAGGTGACCAGGCCACGCCTGCTCGGCTGGACGGTCGCCGCGGACGGGCGCCTCATCGGCCTGGACGCGAGCCTGCTGCGGCTGGTGGACCTCGAGACCGGGCGCCCGTTCGGACCGCGACTGCCGTTCTCCGGCAACGCGGAGGAGGTCTGGTTCAGCGCCGACCTGAAGCTGGTCGCGGCGAACTTCGCCGGCAAGGTGGGCATCTGGGACACGAGCACGGGCGCGCAGGTCGGCGACTGGCTGCGGGTGGGCGGGGTGTCGTGGACCGCCGCCTTCTCGGCCGACGACCGGCTGTTCGCGTTCGCGTCCCAGGAGAAGTCGCTGACCGTCTGGGACGTGCGCCAAGGCCGGCAGGCCGGGCCCCCGATCCGGCTCTGGGACAGCGCGCGGTCGATCGCCTTCTCCGCCGACTCCGCCGAGCTGCTGGCCATGGGGAGGACGGGGCGGCTGACCAGAGTTCCCCTGGCGATCGAACCGCTGGTGAAGGCGGCGTGCGCGCGGGCCGGCCGGGCACTGACCGAGACCGAATGGACCCGGTACATACCCGACCAGCCGTTCAGGAAAGTCTGCTTGTTCGGGAGAGCGTCATCGTGACACTGCCCGGGATCGCGGCGAACGCATCGCGAAGGCGAGCGGAGAGGTCGTCACGGCTCGCGGGTCCGGGCTGAAACGTCCACTCCTCCAGCGCACAGTGAAAAGCCGAGATCATCATGTCGAGGGCCAGCCGGAGCCGCAGGTCGTACGGTTCGGCCAGACCGAAGCACCCCCGCAGGAGCGTGATCGCGGTACGGGTGGTGCGGTCGCAGAACTGCAGCCCGTGCGCGTTCATCGACGGCGTCACGGCGGCCAGCCGACGGCTGAGCAGGACGCGGTCCGCCCAGCCCTCGGTGGGCATCTGGTCAAGCGCCGTGAGCAGTGTGTCCCGGAGCAGTTCCAGGAGCGTGCCGCCGGTCGGCTGCCAGGTCTGGAGATCGTCCAGAAAGGCGGCCCACAGATCCTGGGTGGGCGCCATCGCGACGTCTTCTTTGCTGTCGAAGTAGCGGAAGAAGGTGCGCTTGGACACCTCGACGGCGGTGCAGAGCTCATCGAGCGTCGTGCCGTCGAAACCCCGCTCGGTGAACTGCTCCAGCGCGGTGTCGATCAGCGCCTGGCGGGTGCGGAGCTTCTTACGCTCGCGTAGCGGCAGTCCACTGAGAATCTCGGTGCTCATCACCGCGAGTGTATCTCGTGCGCGAACGCCTCCTATAGTCTTATGCCACTCAGTGGCATAAGCCTCCTAGTGAAGGTGAGAACCCATGCGCGCTCTGCTCGTCGACCGTTCCGTGCCCGGCGGCCTGCGGCTCGGTGAGGCGCCCGATCCCGTACCCACCCCGAACCAGGCGCTGGTACGAGTGACGGCGACCTCCCTCAACTACGGCGAGGTCGCGTTCGGCATCCAGAACGCCCCGGAGGGGACCGTCCTCGGCTGGGACGCGGCGGGGATCGTGGAACGCGCCGCCGCCGACGGATCCGGCCCGGCCGCCGGCACGCGGGTGGTCACACTCGCCGGCGACGGCGCCTGGGCCGAACTCCGCGCCGTCGACACGGACCTCATCGGCACCGTGCCGCAGGATGCCGACCTCGGCGCGATCAGTACCGTCCCGGTCGCGGGCGCCAGCGCGCTCCGCGCACTCCACCGGCTCGGCCCGATCCTCGGCAGGCGCGTGCTGGTCACGGGCGCCACCGGCGGGGTCGGGCGGTACGCCGTACAGCTCGCCCACCTCGGCGGGGCCCAGGTGGTGGCCTCCACCGGCGACCCGGCCGCGCACGGCAAAAGCCTGCGAGCGCTCGGCGCGGACGAGGTGGTGTCCGGGGCGCACGAGATCGCCGAGCCCGTGGACGGTGTGGTGGAGCTGGTGGGCGGTGACCAACTGGTGTCCGCATACGACCGGCTGGCCGAGGGCGGCACCCTGGTCGCCGTCGGTCACTCGGCGAACAACGGCGAGAACTTCCCCTTCGGCACCTTCTTCGGCGACCAGGGACGGCACGATCGCTCGATCGTCACGTTCTTCCTGCTCGCCTGCCAAGGCTTGGCGCCTGACCTGACCTGGCTGGCCGGCCGCCTCGCCGCCGGTCGATTGGACCCGCAGATCTCGTGGCGGGGCTCCTGGCAGGAGGCCGCCCAGGCGACCGAGGCCCTCCTTGGCCGCCGCCTGCACGGCAAGGCGGTCCTCGAGATCGAAGCCCGCTAGAAGTCGAATTCGCCGTTTCGCCAGCCCTTGCCGAACGCGGCCCAGACCGAACCACTGACCACCCACGGCTCCATCTCGGGACGCTCGGTGTCCCGCATCGCGACCCGCCCACCACTCAGCGGGGCGACCTCGATGCAGTCTCCACCGTTGTCACCCGAGAACGAGGACTTACGCCAGGCCGCAGACCTCAGTTCCTCACTCAGTTCCATGCTGCCACCAACCTCTCTTTGATCAGCTTCAGCGACGCGTGCTGGGGAAGGGCCTCGGCACGTATCGCCTCGTATCTAACACTCAGCGCGGCAACCTCATCTGGCGCATCGCGCACCTGGCCCTGGCCCGCCGACTCGAGATAGGCAGCGTCCGGCATTCCGTTGGCTTGTGCCAGCACGAACCCGCCGAGGAGGCCGGTAGTGGAAAGGGCTGAGTAGGGCAGCACCTGGATGGTGATTCGAGTGCTTTCAGCCAACACGATAAGGTGTTCGAATTGATGACGAGTCACGGCCTCGCCTCCAATCGGACGATACAGGATTCCTTCATCCAAAACAGCCCAAAACATCGGCGGGTTCGAGCGGGAAAGAATGACTTGCCTCTCCATTCGAGCCGTTAGCGCCTCCTCCACCTGCTCCTTTGTTGTACCTGGCTTGCCATTGAAAATCGCGCGAGCGTAGTCGGCGGTTTGCAGCAATCCCGGGACGATGAGTGGTTGCCACGTCCGCAAGACCGTGGCGTCCTGCTCGATCTCCAGCCACGGCCGGAACCACTTCGGGCTGCGCTCCCGGCTGATGCTCGGCCAGCGGGCGAGAAGTTCACCGGAGAGGCCCAGGGCCTCTTCGCAACGTTCGGCGAAGTCTTTGCTCGGATTTCTGGCGGCCCGCTCGACGCTCCCGACGAGGCTCGGACTGAAACCGATCTTGTCTGCGAGTTGATCGAGAGTAAGTCCCTTGTCGATGCGGAATTTCCGCAACTCGTATCCGAACCGAGCCAATGGTCCAGCGTCCGGGTCCAACTCATTAGCGCTCATTCAGCCGCTCCGCCGTTCTGTCGCCACGGAACCGCACACGTCGGCACACACAACACATGCCCAATCTGTGCGGCGATTGTCCTGCTGACCTCTCACTTAACGTAGCCGTTCGCTGGCACTGTGAGAGGTGACTTCCGAGAGACATCTGCGTGCAATCTTTTGTGCAGGCGACAAACAAAGCGACAGGACAAAGTCGGTGATTCCCCATGCTCATGCGAACAGAGGCCGTAACGCTCATTGGAGCGACCAGACTGCGCCGCAGCGACAAAGCACCGAAGCAGGCACGAGCAGCCGTCGCCTGGTGGCTCGCGACCGGTCCTCCCGTTGTGCCGGACGCGCAACAGGTCGTCAGCGAGCTGGTCACGAACGCCTGCACACACGTGGAGGGCGGCGCGGATCGCGAGTGGGTCGAGGTAGGCATCAGCCTCGGCCCCGACTTCATTCGCATCGAAGTCACCGACCCCGGCGCGTTCGCGTCCGAACCGCACGTTCCCGATCCTCCGCCACCGGAGGTTGAATCGGGGCGAGGCATTCGCATCGTCATGGGGCTGTCCGAGAACAGCTGGGGAACGTTCGTCAAATCATCGAGCCATCGCGTCGTATGGGCCGACCTGAAAATTCCGAGCCCCTGTTCCAACCCCATATCGCCATTCGCCGAACAGGGACGCACGATAAAACCGAACTCAACCGATGGAGGCGAGGGTCGGACGGTTCAGCGGTCTGCGGGCAAGGCGCCTGCGTGAATACGCGGTCGGGCGGGCTGCCACAGCTCGATCCGATTGCCCTCAGGATCGGTGACCCAGCCGAACCGACCGACACCCTCCATGTCGTGCGTTTCTTCGGCCACGTCCGCTCCCTTGTCGCGCAGTTGCGCGATCATCGCATCCAGGTCGCGGACCCGGAAGTTGAGCATGGTCTGCTGGGCGCGGGACCCGAAGTAGTCGGCCTCGGACTCGAACGCCGCGAACACCGTCGGCCCGGCTTCCTGACGCCACAGGCCGCTCTCATCGGTGTCCAGGCCCAGGCAATCGCGATACCACGCGCTCAGGGCCGCCGGGTCGGCGGCGCGCATGAAGTATCCACCGATTCCAAGCACACGTTCCATGCCGCTATCTTGCCAGGAGGGCGATCGGATGGGCTGGGCTGGGCTGCACCCCCGTCTCAATCGTGGGGGAACCCGTTACTCGACGAGCTCGGCGACGTCTTCCGTGCTCAACCTCAGCGCGCCGGCGGCGATGTTCTCTTCCAGGTGGGCCAGTGACCCGGTGCCGGGGATGAGCAGGAGGTTCGGCGATCGGGCCAGCAGCCAGGCCAGGGCCACCTGCGGCACGGTCGCGCCGTGGCGAGCGGCGACGGCGTCCAGGCGCTCGGCCGTGAGCGGCTGGAAACCACCGACCGGGAAGAAGGGGACGTAGGCGATGCCGGCCTCCGCGCAGGTGTCGACGAGTGAGTCGTCATCGCGCCGGGACAGGTTGTAGAGGTTCTGGACGCAGGCGATCGGCGCGACCTTGCGGGCTTCGGCGAACTCCTCGGCAGTGACATTGGAGATGCCCAACTGGCGGATCAGGCCCTCCTCGCGCAGCGCGAGCAAGGTCTCCAAGGGCGCGGCCAGGGGTGTCTGGCTGCGGTCGCGGTCGCCCATCCGCAGGTTCACCACGTCCAGGCGGTCCACGCCGAGGGAACGCAGGTTCGCCTCGACACCACGGCGCAGGCCGTCGGGCGTGAGGCCGGTCATCTCCGCCGCGGGCAGGGCGATGTCGGAGCCCTCGACCAGCGCCCCCACCTTGGTCACGATCACCAGGTCGTCCGGGTAGGGATGCAGCGCCTCCCGGATCAGCTCGTTGGCCGCCACCCCGTCACGCGAGTAGTAGTGCGAGGTGTCGATGTGGTTGACCCCGAGCTCCACGGCCCGGCGCAGGATGGCCAGGGCCGTCTCCCGGCTGGGCCGGTCGTCGCCTCTCGGCCAACCAGTCAGCTTCATCGCGCCGTACCCGACCCTGGCGACGCTCAGGTCGCTACCCAATGCCCATCGTTCGGTCGTCACGATCACTCACCCTAGCCTCGCCGATTCACGCCGGTTGTGCTGGGCGTAGGCAAAATGATCGACCAGACAGCAAAGAGCGCTCCTGAACTGGAAGATTGTGGATCGCCTAGATCAACGCGCTTCCAGAGTGAGGAGCACTCTTCGCGTGCGTTGCGAACATCCCGAAGTGGATGAGGGGATTGGCGGTTACGGTCGCCGATCATGGTGTGGTCTCTCATGTGGGCACTGCGGCTCTGCGGATGCCGGCGTTCGAGTCCGGCCTGACCGACGAGTTGACGACCGCGTCGCGGGTGCGGGCCGCCAGGCCCTTTACTCGGTCGGGTTCGACCTCGATCGCCGCGCTGCCGCCAGGTGCCGGACTACGGGAGTCCAGGAGGAGTTGACAAGGTAACGGGCTTCGGGTCACGAGGACAGCAAAATTGGGGGTTGCCGAAAAGGTGGCGTTTGTGGCTAGATGATCTAGTTCTAAGGATGCTGAGCGATCAGCATGCTGTAGAGCCGAGAAGGATCCGCAAGGACTCCCGCTGGGACTGATCCCGCACGAACTGACAGTGGCCGGCACGCAGCTTTCGGCGGAGCCGGCCCTCTTCATGGAGCGGATTGCGAGAATGATGAGTCGTCCGACGACGTATGAGGAACGGCCGGCGGGCTATCGGGATCTGTTCGTCCTGGTGGAGTATCGTGCGATCTTCACCGCGAGCGTGCTCTCCTGGTTCGGGGATTATCTGTGCAAGGCCGCGGTGGCGCTGCTGGTCTTCGATCGCACCGGCTCGGTGCTGGCCTCGGCGGCGGCCTTCGCCGTGGGGTATCTGCCGTGGCTCACCGCTGGGCCGTTACTCGCGGCAGTGGCCGAACGGTATCCCTCGCGTTCGGTGATGATCTCCTGTGATCTGGTCAGAGCGGCGCTCATCGGGCTGATCGCGATCCCCGGCGTGCCGGTGGCGGTCCTGCTGGCGTTGCTGTTCGCCAGTGGGCTGTTTGCCCCGCCGTTCGAGGCGGCCCGTTCCGCTCAGCTCCCCCAGATCCTGACCGGCGATCGGTATTCGCTCGGTGTCTCTTTCAACAACGCCGTCTTCAACCTGGCCCAGGTCTTCGGGTACACCGCCGGAGGAGTGATCGCTGGTTACAGCTCGCATGCCGCGCTGCTCCTGAACTCCGCTACCTTCGCCGGCTCGGCGTTCCTGCTGCACCGTTACGTCAAACTCCGGCCTGCGACGCTCGCGGCCACCCACCGCACCGGCCTGTGGCGGGAGACTCGGCAAGGGTACGCCGTCGTCTTCGGCGACCCGGTGATGCGTGCCATCGCGTTCATAGCCTTCGCAACGGTCACCTTCGTGATCGTTCCGGAGGGTCTGGCGGCGGCCTGGGCGGCCGAGCTCGGCGGCGGCGGCGCGGCCCAGGGGCTCATCATGGCCGCGAACCCGCTCGGCGTCGCCATCGGCGGCCTGATACTGACCCGGCTGCTGCGCTCGCGAACCCGGACCCGGCTGATCCGCCCGCTGGCGGTCCTGGGCCCCCTCACCCTGGTCCCCGCGCTACTCGACCAGCCGCTCGCAGGCGTGCTGCTCATGGTCACCGCCTCCGGCGTGGTCATGTCACTGCTGCTGCCCGCCGCCCAAGCACTGTTCAAAGACGTGCTTCCGACCGAATACCGGGCCCGGGCGTTCGGTGTCATGAACAGCGGCATCCAGATCGCCCAGGGCACTGCGATCCTGGCCACCGGCGCCCTCAGCGAACGTTTCCCCACCTCGACCGTCATCGGGGCATGGTGTGGCGCAGGCGTTCTCCTGATGCTCCTCGTCACGTTCCGGCCGCTCACCCACCCCGAGCCATCGGCTCTTTCACCCGATCCAACAGACGGAACACGATGAACGCCCCCCACAGACCGCGCCTTCGGCGACGTCGCAGAAGGTGAGGTAAGCGGAAAGGGACCCGAAGAAGGTCACCAGGAAGAATGGACGGCACCGTTCGGTCCCCGTATCGGCAATGCGATCGGAGACATGCTGCGCGATGCCTACCAGGCCTCGCTGGAGCCGGCCACCGCCCCGGTCTTCCATATCGCCGAACGCAGCGACGGGCTGGTGAAGCCCGTGCCCGTCGGAGCCGGGAACGGGCTCCGGAGTTTCTGCGGGCTCTCGCCGCGATGGCCGCGCCCGGCGCCATCATCGTCGGCCCAGGCCGGAACCTGACCGATTCCGACGACCCACTGCACCTGCCCTACAACGAACGGAACCTCCGGGCGGGCCGCATAGCCGGACAACGCACTATGCGGGTCCGCTACCGCGACGTCGCGACGCCCTGGTTCCACTACCTCAGTCCGGCACCACGCGAACTCGCCGAACTCGCCCACGGGACCGGCTGGGAACTCGCCGACATCATCTACATCGAGAACTCAACGGCCCACTACCTCGCGACCCTCCAACAACGGAAATGACCGGCCAAACACGCTCTCACCGCCTGATCTTCGGTCACCGCGGCAGCGAGGACAACACCGTCTGGGACCTGGTCATCGGCTACAACGGTCTGGGCCGCATCGGCGGCGGGGCCGGGGCCACGTGGTTTCCCAGCAGGCTAGAACTAAAGACCAAGATCATGAGATACACCCTTAAGTCCACCCGACCGTAAAGCCGTCGTGGCGAACAGTCGGCACGGTCCTGAAGATCTCGCGGGTCTAGCGTTACACATGCCCGGGAATACGGAGAGCGCGTCTGCCATGGCTGACATCGATGCCGCGATGAAGGGATGGCGATCATGTCCGCTGCGATTCGTTCCAGAGGCAATGCCGTTAAGTTAAGCCGCTGATGGGAGTTCTTCGAGTTTGATCGTTGGCGGGCTGGCGTGGGTGATGCTGACGTCAGCGGGACGTTTGACCCGGTAGGAGTTGTGGCGGGCGCGTTTGACGACGCGGGGGCAGGTCCGCATCCGACGCTCAGGGTTGGGTCGGTCCAGGATCTCAGCGAAGACCGTCACAAAGATCACGTAGAGACGGTCAGGGGGAAAAGGCCGCCGGATCGTCGATCTGGCGGCGGACGACCCGGACTGCCCGGATGAAGCTGATCCGATCAGGGTCGAGTTCGGCTTCGTCGGCGGCCC
>NZ_JBEZYD010000021.1:0-213974 GCF_040638335.1 Nonomuraea sp. NPDC026600 | reverse complement strand
CCGTGACGTGCGCGTCCCCGGCCGTCTTCTTCGGACTTCCCCTACCCGTGGCGGTCCGGCCCGGCCTGAACCGGAGCCACCCGGACGATGACCCTCTTGTCCCGGACCATCGCCGCCTCGTAGTCCGGCCAGTCCGGATGCTCGCCCGAAATGCCGCGGTAGTAGGCGATCAGGTGATCCATGGCGTCCGGGAGGGAGATGATCTCCGCCTCGCCCTCTACCTGGATCCAATTCCCGTAGAAGGCGTCCGTGAAGGCACAGATCGCCACCCTGTTGTCGCGGCGGATGTTGAGAGTCTTGGCCGCCGTCTCTCTGGTGCTGATGACGAGGTAGCCCTCGTCGTCCACGCCCACCCCCACCGGGGACATCTGCGGACGGCCGTCGCCGCGCCTGGTGAGGAGTATGGCGCGGTGGTTGTGCCGCAGGAAGTCGCGTGCCTCGTCTAGATCCATGCACCCATGATTACGCGCCCGTGCCGGAGGCACGGGCGCGGAGTCGGAGTACGGGCTCTACAGGAAGCCCGCGCGGTTGTGGCGGAACCGCTCGTGTTCGTGCACGATCGCGGCGGCGTAGCCATGGGTCAGCCCGTGCTCGTCCGCGAGCCAGTTGGCCCGCTCGTCACACCTCAGGAAGGACGGGCCGTTGTCGATGGCTTGAAACCACTCGGGGAGTTCGCGTCCCGTTATCGTTGGGACCCTGGCGATGAGCTTCGTGTGCGTCTCCGGTGAGTGGTTCAAGGACATGGGCACCTCCACGGATTAAGGTCCTTTGCTCGACACTGCAACACGTCCCCCGGAATGACAAGCCCCAACCTCCGACCATTTTGTGACGGCGGGTAGATTTTCGGTCGCGCAAAGCGAAGGACCCCGCCGGATCGACGGGGTCCAGGAGAAGAACGATCAGTCGCTTCGAGTGAAAATGCTGATGAACCGGAGCACCTCGAGGTAGATCCACACGAGGCTCAGCGTGAGCCCGAAGGCGCACTGCCAGGCGAACTTCTCCGGAGCGCCCTGCCGGACGCCTTCCTCGATGGAGTTGAAGTCGAGCAGCAGGAAGAAGCAGCCGAGCAGGATCATCGCGATGCTGAAGATCCAGCCGAGCGGGGAGTCGGTGCGGAGGCCGAGGCCGCCCGCGACGAAGAACCCGGCGATCAGGTTGACGAGCATCAGCCCGACGGCCGCGATGCCCGCGGCGACCACGAACCGGACGAACTTCGGCGTGACCCTGACGATGCGCAACGCGTAGACGGTCAGGACTCCGCCGAAAGCGAACGCGGTGCCGAGCACCGCCTGGAGCACGATCCCGTTGTAGAGGTTCTCGTACGCGCTGCTGATCGCGCCGAGGAAGACCCCTTCGAACGCCGCGTAACCGAGGATCAACGCCGGGTTGGTGCTCATCTTGAAGGAGGCGATCAGCCCCAGGACGAGCGCGACGAGGGCCGCGCCGATGGCCACGCCCAGGGAGACGTTGAGATACCAGGCCGCCGCCGCGGTCACGACGAGCGTGCCCAGGGTCATGAAGCCGCGGACCACGACGTCGTCGATCGTCATCGCCCGGTAGGCAGGCGGGGCCGAGGGGGCGTACGACGGGGAGTCGTACATGTTCTGCAGGTGGCCGGGTGTCGGCGTCGCGCCCTGCCACCCTGCCGACTGCCTGGACCTGTTGAAAACGGGGTTCTTGCTCTCCATCGCTGCCTCCTGTGCGCCGAGCTTATTGGACCCGGCGTCGCCTAGGTCAACCGGCGCTCAGATCTATGTGGTTTCGAGACTTCAGCAGGTGGACAACGAACGGATACGTTCCTGAGTTCCCGCGGTTACTGAGGGTTGTTTAATGGGGCATTTCCTATGGTAGACGCGGGTGCCCCCGGCGGGATTCGAACCCGCACTACAACCCTTTTAAGGGGTTTGCCTCTGCCTTTGGGCTACGGGGGCGCCGCAATCATACGAAACGGACCATGCTTCCGAGGAGCACAACTTCGTATCAGGCGTCACATCTGTGAAGTCTGCGGTGAAGTGATAGGGCTCCTGGCACTCTGTCCAGGAACAGAACGCCGTCGAGATGGTCCAGTTGATGCTGAATGCACCTAGCTTCGAATGCATCCGCCTCGATGGTGACGGGATCTCCCGTGCCAGGCAAGCTGCCGAACACTGTGATACTCGTCGCTCGCCGTACGTCACCGGTCAGATCCGCGATCGAGACGCAACCCTCGCGCCCCGCGCGCCAGCGAGACGCCTCAGCGAGGCGTGGATTGACCACCACGAGCTCGCCGGCCCAGGACCGGCCCTTCGGGTGCCCGGCGGCGTCGAAGGCGATCAGCCGCCAGCTCAGCCCGATCTGGGGGGCGGCCAGGCCCGCCGTCCTCGGCTCGCTGCGCAGGGTGGCGAGGAGGTCGGCCGCCGCCGCCACCACGCGGGGGTCTGTGGGGTCCACCTGCTGGGCCCGGGCGGACAGGAGCGGGTGCGGAGCGTCGAGCACACCGCGGACGATCCCGTCCGGCCAGGTCACAGCAGGTCCGGTTCAACAGGGCGGAAGGTGATCTCGGATTCGAGACCCGTGCCGACCGTGGCCAGCCGGCGCATCAGCCCGGCCACGTCGACCTCCTCGGGCAGCTCGACGTCGGCGATGAGGACGTAGAGCCGGCCGGTGAGCCGGGTGCTCATGCCGGTGATGTTGCCGCCCACCGAGGCGAGCACGGCGCTGATGGCCGAGATGATGCCCGGCCGGTCGGGGCCGTGGACGGTCAGGACGTAGCCGAGACCGGTCGGCCGCCCGCCGAAGTAGCGGCGGGCCTCGACGGCCGAGGCGGTCACCACCAGTTCCGGCGCGCAGAGGTGCTTGCAGAGTTCCTCGGCGCTCAGGTCGCCCGAGACCAGCAGCATCATCGCGACATGGCCGCCGAGCAGCGTCATGGTCGAGTCCTGGATGTTCGCCCCGCAGTCGGCGAGCGAGCCGGTGACCGCGGCGATCACGCCGGGCCGGTCCACGCCGAGCACCGTCACCGCTGAGAGCCCCACTCGTGGATCCCCTCTCTATCGAGATCGAGGATGCCGAAACGCCCCGATGCGGCCGCACCGGGGCGCTGCTGTACGCGGGCTAGCGGCGGGTCGTCGCCACAGCGGCCCTGAACCCGTCACGCGGGTGCTCCATCTCGCCCAGTGAGATGGTCTCCCGCTTGAAGAACAGGGCCAGCGTCCAGTCGACGACGACACGGACCTTGCGGTTCAGCGTCGGCACCCGCGACAGATGGTAAGTGCGGTGCATGAACCACGCAGGGAATCCGCGAAGCTTGATGCCATAGACGTTCGCGACGCCCTGATGCAGGCCGAGACCGGCGACCGATCCGACATACTTATGACGGTAATCGACCAGATCCTGCCCACGGAGATGGCGGACCAGGTTGTCGGCCAGCACCTTGGCCTGGCGTACGGCGTGCTGGGCGTTGGGCGCGCAGTACTGGCCCGGGTTCGTCACGTCGGGCACGCCCGCCGCGTCACCGGCGGCGAAGGCGTCCGTGACGCCCGCGACGGTCAGCCTGGTCGTGGTCTTGATCCGGCCGCGCTCGTCGAGCGGCAGGCCGCCGTCGTTGACCACCGGGCTGGGCTTGACGCCCGCGGTCCACACGAGGGTCTCGGCGTCGAACTCGGTGCCGTCGGAGAGCACCACGTGGCCGCCCTCGCACGACTCCAGGCGCGTGTCGAGCTTCACCTCGATGCCGCGCTCGCGCAGCTGCTCCAGGGTCCACTTGCCCATCTCGGGGCCGACCTCGGGCAGCACCCGGTTCGTGGCCTCCACCAGCACCCAGCGGATGTCGGCGGGCGTGATGTTGCGGTAGTAGCGGGTGGAGTGCTTGGCCATGTCCTCGAGCTCGGCCAGCGCCTCGACGCCCGCGAAGCCCGCGCCGACCACGACGAACGTGAGGGCCCGGCGGCGCGCCTCCACGTCGTCGGTCGACTCGGCGACGTCGAGCAGGTGCAGGACCCGGTTGCGCAGCGCGATGGCCTCGCCCACGGTCTTGAACCCGATGCCGATGTCGATCAGCCCCGGGATCGGCAGCGTCCGCGAGATCGAGCCGGCGGCCATCACGATCACGTCGTAGGCGATCTGGCGGGGCTCGCCCTTGGACGGCTGGAAGGTGACGGAACGCTCTCCGTGGTCCACCGCGGTGACCGTGCCGTTGAGCACGCGCACCTTAGGCAGCACCCGGCGCAGCGGGGCGACCACGTGCCGCGGGGAGAGGTTGCCCGCCGCCGCCTCAGGCAGGAACGGCTGGTAGGTCATGTAGGAGTGGGGGTCGATGATCGTGATGCGCACTTCGCCGTCGCGCAGCTCCGTGCGGAGCTTGTGCTGCAGTCGCAATGCCGTGTAGAGGCCGACGTAACCGCCGCCGACGATCAGAATGTGCTTGTTCATCCTCAGGTCCCATCCCTTGCGGGCAAGCTTGTGAAACTATTCACAAGGCTACGTCAAGAGCGCCCCCAAAAGCCAATCCCCAGGTCGTGCGACACATCACACCCCCAGCGCCCTGGCTCTGGCGAGGATGTCGTCGAGCATCTGGGCGGTCACCCTGCCGGTGAAGGTGTTCTGCTGGCTGGGGTGATAGCAGCCCAGCAGGGTCACCGGCGCCTGGCCGTACGAGACCTGGACCTCGACGCCGTGCCCGAACGGCGGCCTGGCGCGCGGCAGCGAGTAACCGGCCTCCTTGAGCGCGGGCCACATGGCCTGCCAGGCGAACCCGCCCAGCGCCACGACCACCCGCACGCTCGGCGCGGTCAGCGCGAGCTCACGGGACATCCACGGCAGGCAGGTGGCCCGCTCCTCGGGCGTGGGCTTGTTCGCGGGCGGCGCGCACCGCACCGAGGCCAGCATCCGGGCGCCGATCAGCTCCTGCCCGTCACCGGCGCGCGTGCTCGTCTCCTGTACGGCCAGGCCGACGCGGTACAGCGAGGCGAACAGCCAGTCGCCGCTGCGGTCACCCGTGAAGATCCGCCCGGTCCTGTTGCCCCCGTGCGCGGCCGGGGCGAGGCCGACGAGCAGGACGCGCGGCTCGTCGTCGCCCCACCCGGCGACCGGCCGCCCCCAGTACGTCTCGTCGGCGAACGCGCGCCGCTTCACGTCGGCCACGTCCTCACGCCATTCCACCAGGCGCGGGCAGGCCCTGCACACGGACTGCGCGGCGGTGAGCTCCGCCAGAGTGTCGCCCGCGGCGGCCAGGCGGCGCACGTCAGCGGGGTCGTGGGCGACCGGGGTGTCAGCGGTCGCCGGGTCACCGGGCCAGCCGGTGCCGGGAGGTACGAAGCTCACGTCGCAACCGTAGCGACAACGGAAAACCGGGTGGCGCCGGAGGGCACCACCCGGTTCAGTTCAACCGATCAGACACCGGTCTTCGGGCAGGCCACCGAGAAGGTGGTGGTCGAAGAGGCGGCGTCGGGGCTGACGACCACGAGCGAGACAGAGCCCTTGGTCTCGGCGGCGCTCTGCGCGCCGGCGATGCCCCAGGTCACGTCGACACTGCCGGTGACCTGACGCTCAAGGTCCGGGTTCTCCCGCTTGCCGTCGATCACCCAGTAGTACTTGACGGTGGTCGGAGCGGAGCTGGAGATCGTCGCCTTGAAGTCGACGCCCGGGCCACGCTTGTCGGCGCAGAAGTTGTTCCGCTGGCCGACCGTGATGCTCGAAACCGTGATCTTCGGCGTCGGCGCCACGCACGCGGCGTAGGACTGCGTGATCGAGTCGTTGTTGCTCGGTCCAGAGACGGACAGGGTGACCTTTCCACCCTTCGTCGCGGCACCGGACAGAACACGGTCCGACAGCTCGACGGTACGCGAGCCCTCGCGGCCGAAGAAGACCACGTCCTTGTCGACGGGCGTGCCGTTGACCGACCACACGTACTCGACCCGCGCGCGGCCGGTCGAGTTGATGGTGGCGTGCGCGCCGACCTTGCAGCCGTCGTTGTTGGTCGCGGTCACCAGGTTGGTGGCCGTGACCTTGACCGAGGGAGCGGGGTCCTCACACGTGACCTTGTAGTAGGCCCGGTCGGACGAGCGGCCGTCGTTACCGACGACCTGCAGCACGGCGTAGCCGCGCTCGCTGACCCGCGGCGAGTAGCCGAAGGAGACCGTCCGCGAGTGGCGCACCCTGGTCTTGCCGTAGTCGACGACGCGACCGTCCAGCACCCAGCGGTACTTGACCCACGACGGGTCGCTGACCTTGATCCGGCCAACAAAGTTGATCTTGTCGCCGGGGGTACAGGGGCCGGTGTACGAGCTCGGGTCGGCCCAGGCGCTGACCGAGACGTTCGTGTCGTCATCGTTCTCGATGACGACCTCCTTCTGGCAGCTGACCGAGAAGTAGCCCTTCTTGGAGGTCACCTTGCGGGGGCTGAGGACCTGCACGGCCTCCCAGCCCTTGACGTCCTCGTCGAAGGAGAGCGTCTGGCCGATCTTGACCGACTTGGTGCCGTGGCCCTTGAGCTTCAGGACCTTGACCTTGCCCTTGGACCCATCACCGTGGAGCCAGCGGTAGGCGAGGTCGGTCTTGCCGTCGAGCTTGACATTGACCTTGGCCGTGATGCCGACCTTCACCGGGCAGGCACCCTCGTAGTCGCGGGCCGACGCCTTGGGCGTGGACACCGAGACCTTGGGCCGGGCCTTGGTGGAGGTGGTGGCCGCGGTGCCCGCCTTACCGGCGGTGGCCTGGGTGGACGCCTGCGCGGGAGCGGCTGCCAGCCCCGCGATCATGGCGCCCAGCACGGCGGCGGAGGCGCCGAACGCCGCCGCCTTCCGCGCTAAAGGAGAGGACTTCATCTGAGAGTGCTCCATTCCGTTAGGGAAAAGACGCGCTCGGGAACGGTTGCCACGCCGACACCATCCGTGTCCGGCGATATGACAAAGCCCCCGCAATGCTGCCTTAACCTAAGCACAAAACTGATTGCACGCTCAACACAACCGGAAACCCCACATGTCCGTATTTCGTCGAAATATCAGGCTATGGAGTAGGCGATTCCGTCAAGGATGTCGTGTTCACTCACGACTACCTGCGGAAACGCGAAACGCCGTACGATGCGGTCCAGAATCAGCGCGCCGGCACAAATCACGTCAACTCTTCCGGGATGCATCACCGGAATCCGGGCCCGCTCACTATGGGTCATCGCGAGCAGTCGACGGGTGACGTCGTGAACCTGCTGGGCGGTGATCCGGGAGTGATGGATCCGCTCCGGAACGTACGCGGGAAGGTCGAGCGCGATGCCCGCCACCGTCGTGACGGAGCCGGCCAGACCGACCAGTGTGTGCGCCTCTTGGACCGGCACCACCTCGGCCACCCGATCGAGCGCGGCCTCGATGTCGGCCACCATGGCCTCCAGCGCCCGCACCGGCGGTGGTTCTTCCGGCGCCCCCGCGGAGCCCGGTGAGCGCAGATGGCGCTCCGTCAGCCGCACGCAGCCGATGTCGACCGACAGCGCGCCGATGACGTGCTCGGAGCCGACCACGAACTCGGTCGAGCCGCCGCCGATGTCGACGACCAGGTAGGGAGGAAGCGGCCCCTGCGGCATCCCGGTCTCGCGCGACAACCGGACCAGCCCCCTGGTCGCCCCGACGAACGACAGCTCCGCCTCCTCCGTGCCCGTCACCACCTCGGGCTCGACCCCGAAGATCTCGCGCACCCCGTCGACGAACTCCTGCCTGTTGGCGGCGTCACGCGTCGCGCTGGTCGCCACCACCCGGGTCGCCGTGGCGCCGTGCTGGTCGATGAGCTTGCGGTAGATCCGCATGGCGGCGAACGTCCGCTCCAGCGCCTCGGGAGCCAGCCGCCCCGTCTGGTCGACCCCCTCGCCCAGCCGGACGATCTCCATCCGCCGCTCGACGTCGACCGGCCTGCCATGGGCCGGTGCGCCGTCGGTGACCTCGTCGCCGCCGAGATCGGCGATCAGCAGGCGTACGGAGTTGGTGCCGCAGTCAACGGCGGCTACACGCATGGTCCGTCACTCCACCACTCGGGGAGGGCATCCAGCGCCTCCCGGCCGAACGGGTTGGATCCGGGCACGGCCAGCTCGTGCGCGACGAGCGCGTGCAGGCATTTCACCCTCAGCGGCATGCCACCGGTGCTCTGCATGTCGCGCGGCAGCGGCTCCAGGCCCTGGTCCTCCGCCGCCTTGTCGCGCCTGGCCACATAGTCGTCGTGGGCGGCCTGGTAGGCGGCGGCCAGCTCGGGATCGGTGGCCAGCCTGGCCTGCATCTCGCGCATCAGCCCCGAGCCCTCCAGGGTGCCGATCGCGGAGGCCGCCTTGGGGCAGGTCAGGTAGTAGAGGGTGGGGAACGGCGAGCCGTCGGGCAGCCTCGGCGCGGTCTCCACCACGTCGGGGTTGCCGCACGGGCAGCGGTGCGCCACCTCGCGCGGCCCTCTCGGCGGGCGCCCCAGTTGCCGCTGCACCGCTTCGACGTCACTGCTGTCCAACGCTCTCCCCGTCTTATCCGGCCTTGCGGCCCTGGCCCGTGTCGGCGGCCTCGACCGATTCCCACAGCGTCTGGTACCACGGCGGCCGCGTCGCGGGCTGTTTGACCGTCTTCTCGGTCTTGTCCGGCTCGGCGTCCATGACCACGTAGCACTTCTCGCCCGGCCCGCAGTAGTGCAGCCGTTCCTTGGCCGTCCGCTTGATCCAGTTGGGATCGCGGATCTGCTCCGCCTGCGCGGCCAGCGCCTGGCGGTCGGCCTCGACCCGTGCCTTCTCCGCCTGCAACTCCGCGATGCCGCGGCGCTGGGCGATGTACTCGCGCACAGGATAGGCCAGGCTCATGGCGATCGCGCACACCACGATCGCGAGGATGGCGGCCCGCCCGGTCAGCTGCGGCCTCTTCGCCAACGCTTCCTACCCCCTCACTGCCCGGCCCGGCGTGGCGACCAGCTCAGGCCGGGGCGGATAGTCGTGTTCGCCGTTTCTGAGCGGCTCGCGGCATACCCGCCATGCCGCGAGCCGTACCCGAAACTAGCGCTGGAAGCGCGGAAAAGCCGCGCGACCCGCGTAGCGAGCGGCGTCGTCGAGAATTTCCTCGATGCGAAGGAGCTGGTTGTACTTGGCCACCCGGTCCGAGCGGGCGGGGGCGCCGGTCTTGATCTGGCCGCAGTTGACCGCCACGGCCAGGTCGGCGATCGTCGTGTCCTCGGTCTCGCCGGAACGGTGGCTCATCATGCAGCGGTAGCCGCTGCGGTGG
The DNA here is from genome assembly GCF_040638335.1 of Nonomuraea sp. NPDC026600. Classification (NCBI taxonomy): domain Bacteria; kingdom Bacillati; phylum Actinomycetota; class Actinomycetes; order Streptosporangiales; family Streptosporangiaceae; genus Nonomuraea; species Nonomuraea sp. NPDC026600. Next base: position 204,768 of record NZ_JBEZYD010000021.1, on the reverse strand, counting down.
GCCAGGTCGACCGCGTCGAGCGTCTCGGAGAGGGTGCCGATCTGGTTGACCTTGACCAGCAGCGCGTTGGCGGTGCCTTCGGCGATGCCGCGCCCGAGCCGCTCCGGGTTGGTCACGAACAGGTCGTCGCCGACCAGCTGGACCTTGTCGCCGATGGCCTCGGTGATGGCCTTCCAGCCAGCCCAGTCCTCCTCGTCGAGCGGGTCCTCGATCGACACGAGCGGGTAGTTGTCGACCAGGTCCGCGTAGAAGGCGATGAGCTCCTGGGCCGACACGCCCTTGCCGTCGATCGTGTAGACGCCGTCCTTGTGGAACTCGGACGCGGCCACGTCGAGCGCCAGCGCGACGTCCTCGCCCGGGGTGTAGCCGGCCCGCTCGATCGCGACCAGGATCAGGTCGAGCGCGTCGCGGTTGGACGGCAGGTTGGGCGCGAAGCCGCCCTCGTCGCCCAGCCCCGTGGCGTAGCCCTTCTCCTTCAGCACGCCCTTGAGCGCGTGGTAGACCTCGGTGCCCATGCGCACGGCCTCGCGGAACGTCGGCGCCCCGATCGGCGCGATCATGAACTCCTGGATGTCGACGTTGGTGTCGGCGTGGGCGCCGCCGTTGAGGATGTTCATCATCGGCACGGGCAGCACATGGGCGTTGGGGCCGCCCAGGTAGCGGAACAGCGGCAGGTCGGCGCTGTCGGCGGCGGCCTTGGCCACGGCCAGCGAGACGCCCAGGATGGCGTTGGCGCCCAGCTTGGACTTGTTGGGCGTCGCGTCGAGGTCGATCATGATCTGGTCGATGATGCGCTGGTCCTCGGCCTCGATGCCGTTGATCTCTTCGAAGATCTCGTCGGTGACGGCGAGGACGGCCTTCTCCACGCCCTTGCCGCCGTAACGCTCGTCTCCGTCACGCAGCTCCACGGCCTCGAACTGGCCGGTCGACGCGCCGCTGGGCACCGCCGCGCGTCCCCTGCCGCCGTCGTCGAGGATCACCTCGACCTCGACGGTCGGGTTGCCCCGGGAGTCGAGGATCTCGCGAGCGTATACGACCTCGATGGTAGCCACGGGTTGCGCTCCTAAATCGAAAGGCAAATATGCCTTCAGAGCCTATCGGTCGGCCGGGACCAGGCAGCAGCCGGAAGCATGACACTCCGCCAAATCCCCGGAGAACCCGCCGAGAACCCGCGCGTCGGCGGCGTTACGGCGCCTCGCGCCCGGACTCCCAGCGGAGCACGCGGTCGCGGTAGGAGCGGGCGGCGGCGCGGAGCTCGGTCTCGGCGTCGAGGCCCGCGTCCTGGGCGCGGCGGACGAGGTCGAACAGCTCGCGCCCCACCCCCTGCCCGATCGCGGCGGCCAGCGCCCAGGGGGCGCCCGCGCGCTCGGCCCGGCGCACCAGCTGGGCGGCCAGCGACAGCGCGGGTTGCCCCATCGGCACCCCGTCGAGCACCGAGGGAGTATCGCCCTTCGACGCGCGCTCGGCCGCCTTGATCGCCTCCCAGTTGTCGTTCACCTCGTCGGCGGTCTCCGCCCGCACCGAGCCGAACACGTGCGGATGGCGCCGCACCAGCTTCTCGACGATCCCCTCGGCCACGTCGTCCATGTCGAACCCGTCGGCCACCCGCGCGTGGAACGCCACCTGGAGCAACAGGTCACCCAGCTCCTCACGGAGCGCCGGGTAGTCGCCCTGCTCGATCGTCTCCAGCACCTCGTAGGCCTCTTCGAGCAGGTACGGCACCAAGGTCTCGTGCGTCTGCTTGCGGTCCCACGGGCACTCGGTGCGCAGCCGGTCCATCACCGCGACCAGGTCGAGCACCCGGGCGCCCGGCAGATCGTACGAGCCCGGCACCACCTCGATCAGCGGCGGCTCGGCCATCGCGACGGCGGCGTGGCCGACCGAACGCATGAAGTCCTCGGCGTCGGCGGCGGCCAGCCAGACCACCGTCTCCGTCACCGCCCGCCGCGCCAGCCCGGCGGGGTCGGGCGTGACGACGGCCACCTCGACCCCGGCCTCGGCCAGGTAGGGCAGTTGCGGATGATCCTCGGACCCGGTCAGCACTGGGCCCGAACCGAACGCCTGCCACGCCTGGTGGCTCAGCAGACCCGGTGCGACCCGCGGCGAGGTGGTGACGACGATCAGCGGCACGGCTAGCCCTGCGACTGCTGCTGCTGGGCCTGGTCGGTCTGCTCGGTGGTCGCCGACGGCTTGCCGAAGCGGCCGGCGTCGACGAAGCCCTGCTGCCCGATCTTGCCGTAGCGCGGGCTGAAGACCGGGGCGAGCCCGTCGTACTCGACCTTGAACTTCTCCACGGCCTGCTGGTTCTGCGAGCCGCCGAACTTCGCGATCATCTTGTTCACGCCGATCATCGCCCGCAGGTAGCCGCGCGGGTCGGCCGGGGCGACGCCCTTGGACAGCAGGTTCATCTCGGCCGTCTGCTGCTCGCCCTTGTCCTGGGCCGCGGTGTCGATCTCCGTGTCGCTGACCTCCACCCCGAACCTGTCGGCCAGCTGCTGCTGCCGGCTCTGCTCGGCCATCCTGGACAGGACGAACTGGTTGACCGACACACCGAGCTGCGACGGGTCGATGTTGACCTTCCGCAGCGCGGCCTCGTACTCCTGGACGTTCTTGTTCAGGTCGCGCGCCGAGATCCGCTCATGACCCACTACGGCCGCGGCACCGGCCTCCATGGGCGAGGAGCAGGCGGTCAGCGCGACACCCACCACTGCAGCGGCCACTGCCACTCGAATCAACTTCACGTGCGTCCTTTCCGACAAAACCGCGGCTAGCTTACCCTCGCCGGCTCCAGGAACATCGCCTCGACCAGGTCCCCGCACCATTTGAGCAGGTCGAGGTCGCGAAGCGGCTGCCCGCCCAGCGGCTTGGTCTTCGGCACGGGCACCAGCAGCGTCTCCGCCGCCTGCTTGTAGATGGCCTTCTTGTACAGCCGCTCGAGGCGTACCTGCTGCGACTCCCGGAGCCTGACCGGGCCGAACTTGATGTTCTGGCCCTGCAGCGTGACATCGGTGAGCCCGGCCTGGCGGGCCCGGATGCGGAAACGGGCGACGGCCAGCAGGTTCTCCACCTGGACGGGCGGCTTGCCGTATCTGTCCGTCAGCTCGGCGCGGACCTCGTCGATGTGGATGTCGGCCGAGATGGCGGCGATCCGCTTGTACGCCTCCAGGCGCAGCCGTTCGGAGGTGACGTAGTCGTGCGGGATGTGCGCGTTGATCGGCAGCTCGACCTTGACGTCGTGGTGCTCCTCCGTCACCTCCACGCCGGACAGCTTGGCCTTCTGCTCCTGTACGGCCTCGGCCATGAGCCGGACGTACAGGTCGAAGCCGACGCCCGCGATGAAGCCCGACTGCTCGGCGCCGAGCACGTTGCCCGCGCCGCGGATCTCCAGGTCCTTCATCGCGACGTACATGCCCGCGCCCATCTCGGTGTGCTGCGAGATCGTCGCCAGCCGCTCGTGGGCGGTCTCGGTGAGCGGCTTCTCCGGCGGGTAGAGGAAGTAGGCGTAACCCCGCTCCCTGCCTCGCCCGACCCGGCCCCTGAGCTGGTGCAGCTGCGAGAGGCCGTAGTTGTCCGCCCGGTCGACGATCAGCGTGTTGGCGTTGGGCACGTCGAGGCCGGACTCCACGATCGTGGTGCAGACCAGCAGGTCGTATTCGCGCTCCCAGAAGCCGACCATGATCTTTTCTAGCTGGTGTTCGTTCAGCTGCCCGTGCGCCACCGCGATGCGCGCCTCGGGCACCAGCTCCCTGATCCGGGCGGCGACCCGGTTGATCGAGGCCACCCGGTTGTGCACGAAGAAGATCTGGCCGTCACGCATCAGTTCGCGCCTGATGGCGGCCCCGATCTGCTTCTCGTCGTACGGTCCGACGAAGGTGAGGATCGGGTGCCGCTCCTCCGGCGGGGTGAGGATGGTCGACATCTCCCTGATGCCGGTCAGGCCCATCTCCAGCGTGCGCGGGATCGGCGTGGCCGACATGGCCAGCACGTCGACCTGGGTGCGCAGGTGCTTCATGGCCTCCTTGTGCTCGACGCCGAACCGCTGCTCCTCGTCGATGATGATCAGCCCCAGGTCCTTGAACCTGACCTCGGGGCTGAGCAGCCGGTGGGTGCCGATCACCAGGTCCACGGCGCCGGTGCGGAGCCCCTCCAGGGTGCCCTTGACCTCGCCGTCGGTCTGGAAGCGGGAGACCGGCCTGAGCGCGATGGGAAAGCTGGAGAACCGCTCGGTGAACGTCGACATGTGCTGCTGCACCAGCAGCGTGGTCGGCACCAGCACGGCCACCTGCTTGCCGTCCTGGACGGCCTTGAACGCCGCCCGCACCGCGATCTCGGTCTTGCCGTAGCCGACGTCGCCGCAGATCAGCCGGTCCATCGGGACGCCGCGCTCCATGTCGCGCTTGACCTCGTCGATGGCCTCCAGCTGGTCGCCGGTCTCGACGTAGGGGAAGGCGTCCTCCATCTCACGCTGCCACGGGGAGTCGGCGGCGAAGGCGTGGCCGGGCGAGGCCATGCGGGCGGAGTAGAGGCGGATGAGCTCGCCCGCGATCTCCTTGACCGCCTTCTTCGCCCGGGACTTGGCCTTGGCCCAGTCGGCGCCGCCCATCCGGTTGAGCGTCGGGGCCTCGCCGCCGACGTAGCGGGTGACCTCGTCGAGCTGGTCCGTCGGCACGTACAGGCGGTCGCCCTTGGCGTACTCGATGACCAGGTATTCGCGCGTCGCGCCCTGGACCGTCCGCTGCACCATCTCGACGTAGCGGCCGACGCCGTGCTGCTCGTGCACCACGTGGTCGCCGACCTTGAGCTGGAGCGGGTCGACCATGTTGCGGCGGCGGGACGGCAGGCGGCGCATGTCCTTGGTGGACGCCTTCTGGCCGACGAGGTCGAGGTGGGTGAGCACCGCGAGGTTGGGGGTGATGAACCCGTGCTCGATCAACCCCGTCGAGACATGGACAACCTTCGGATCTGGCGATTTATCCAGATACTTCACCAACCGGGCAGGGACGTCCACGCCCTTGAGGACCTCGACCATGCGCTCGGCCGGGCCGTGCCCCTCGCTCAGCAGCACGACCGCCTTGTCCTCGGCCAGCCAGCCCTTGACGTCGTCGAGCGCCTTCCTGGTGTCGCCCCGGTACGCCTCGGAGTCCTGCGCGTCGAGCTCGACCCCGGCCCCGAACGGCGCCATCGTCCACCACGGCTGCCCCAGCACGTCGGCGTGCCCGCGGATCTCCTCGAGCGAGCGGAACGCCGCCGCGCCGAGATCGATCGGCGCCTCGCCCCCGGCCGCCGCGTTGATCCACGACGCCTCCAGGAACTCCTGCGACGTGCGGACGAGCTCCTCGGCCCGGCTCCTGATCCGCTCGGGGTCGCAGACGAACACCGCGGCGTTGGCGGGCAGGTGGTCGAGCAGCAGGTCCATCTCGCCCGCCAGCACGGGCGCGAACGCCTCCATGCCCTCGACCGGCGTCCCCTCAGCGAGCTGGTCGAGCACCTCGGCCAGCGCCGGGTGCTCGCGGCCCAGCTCGCGCGCCCGCTCCCTGACCTCGGCGTTGAGCAGCAGCTCACGGCAGGGCGGCGCGAACAGCCCGCTGTCCGCGGCCTCCAGCGACCGCTGGTCGGCCACCTTGAACCAGCGGATCTCCTCGACCGTGTCGCCCCAGAACTCCAGCCGCAGCGGATGCTCCTCGGTCGGCGGGAACACGTCGAGCAGCCCGCCGCGGACCGCCACCTCGCCCCGCTTCTCCACCATGTCGACCCGGTGGTAGCCGTTCTCGACCAGTCGCCGTACGACCTCGTCGAGGTCGGCGTCGTCGCCCGCGCGCAGGCGGGTGGGCTCCAGGTCGCCCAGACCCTTCATGATCGGCTGGAGCAGCGCCCTGATCGGCGCCACGACCACGCTGAGCGGTCCGGCCGACTGGTCATCCTTGACCGGGTGCGAGAGCCTCCTGAGCACCGCCAGCCGCTGCCCCACGGTGTCGCTGCGCGGGGAGAGCCGCTCGTGCGGCAGCGTCTCCCAGGCGGGGAAGACGGCCACGGAGGTGGGCTCGATCAAGCTGGTCAGCGCGCTCGCCAGATCCTCCGCCTCGCGGCCGGTGGCGGTGATCGCCAGCACGGCCCGCTGATCGTGCCCGGCCAGCGCGGCCACTCCGAACGGCCGCAGCGCGGACGGCGCCACCAGCGAGATGTCTCCGCCCTCTTCCAGAGCGGCGGTCAGCTTGGGGTCGGTGATGACAAGATCAAGCAGCCCGGACAGACTCATTTTTCGACAGCCCCACGACGATTACCCCCAGCCGGCGGGCGTGGGGGTTCCCCTACTCTATTCGCATCCACCCCACGCCCCCGTCCTGCTCCGCGACCTTGTAGCCCGGGACGGACGGCCAGCGGACCGTGAGGACCACCGACTCCTCCTCCGCGCGCCAGGAGTGGTCCACGCCCTTGCCCCAGACCACGTAGTCGCCTCGCTCGGCGAGCAGCACGCTTCTCCCCGGTAGTTCGACGCGGAAGCGGCCCGAGATGAGGATCAGCAGCGCCGTACGCTCTTCGCCTTTCACCCACTCGGCGCGCTCGTCGCCCGGAAGGTGGGTGCCCCATTTGATTTCCACTCCGTTGCTGTGTCTCGGATCCCCGTAGGGTTTGAAATGACCCAGGAGCCAGCCATGGTCCGTCGCGGCGTCCACGTTCGCGTTGCCCACGTACACGAGATCACTCACGGCGCAGGACGCTAGCAGGGAAATGCCTTACTAATTGGCGTCGATTGATTACTCTAGGTGACATGTCTGAGGTGCGGTCGGTAGCCCCGAGGGGCGATCTCTTTGGTCAGCGGATCCGCGAGCAGTGGGCCGGACAGCTCGGCAGGCGACTCGACGTGCTCGTCGCCGGATGCGCGCACGACGAGCCCCTGGTCCTGGACCGGATCGACACCAGGATCACCGGTGTCGACGAGGACCTGCCCCCGATCAGGACGGCGGTCGCCGAGCGGGCCGATCTCGTCAGGTGGTCGCTGGGCGACCTGCGCTGCGTGCCCCTGCCCCCGAGATCCGTGGACGTGATCCAGCTCTCGTTCCTGCTGGAGCGCATCCAGCACGCCGAGCTGGTCTTCGACCGGCTGCTCCAGGCGCTGCGCCCCGGCGGGCTGATCCTGCTGCGCATGCGTGACCGCAAGTCCGCCTACGGCCTGCTCGACCGGATCACCCCGTCCTGGCTGCGGCTGCTGCTCTGGCGGCACCTGGTGGCCGCCGGCACGCCGGGCCCGCTGCCGGCCGTCTACGGGCCGGTGACCTCGCGCGACGGGATCCACGCCTTCTGCCTGACGCGCGGACTCATGATCACCGATGACCAGGAGGCGACCAGCGGCCCGGCCATGGGCCGCATCGGCCGCGCGGCCGTCGCGATGACGGCCAAGCTGACCCGTGGCCGCTTCCCGTCCGCGCACGACGAGATCGCCATGGTCATCAGAAAGCCACAGAACCACTTCGCACGCCTCATCTAGCGACACACTGGTAGCAAAGGATAGACTCCTTTCCTACCAATTCAATCGGAATAGTTGGGATGGCAGAACGTGGAGTGGACCCCCGGCGCGTACGAGCTGGCCGATCTGGAGCTACTGCTCTCCGGCGCGTTCCAGCCGTTGAGCGGGTACCTCGGCCACGACGACCTGCACGCGGTGCACGAGCGCGGCACGCTCGCCGACGGCACCCCGTGGCCCGCGCCCGTCACGCTCCACCTGCCGCAGGAGGCCGCCCCCGGTGATGAGGTCACGCTGCTCGATCCCGAGGGCGTCCCGCTGGCCGTGCTCACCGTCGCCGGGCGCGAGCCCGACGGCCTGACCTTCGGCCCGGTGAAGGGCTTGGGCGCCCCGGAGCACGGCCCGTTCGCCCGGCTTCGCCGTACTCCGGCACAGGTACGCGACGAGCTCGACGGGCGGGAGGCGCTCGCCGTCACCATGCGGGGGCCGCTCGACGACCTCACCGAGATCGTCGCCACCGCCAAGGAGCTCGACGCGGTGATCGTGCTGCTCCCCCTCTCCTACGGCGAGACGGGCCCGGCCGTGGTACGAGCCGCGCTGCGCGCCAAGGAGCAGCTTCCCGAGGGCACGCTGGTGGTCTCGGTGCCGCTGGCGCCGCGCGCGGAGCTCGAGATCGACCTGGAGCTGCGCGAGCACGTCGCCACCGCCTACGGCGCCACCGAGCACCTGGCGGGCCCCGAGCCGGTGCGCATCCCCGGACCGCCGCACCGGCGCGGGCTCGTGGTGTTCTTCACCGGCCTGTCCGGCTCCGGCAAGTCCACGATCGCCCGCGGCCTGCGCGACTCGCTGCTGGAGCTGGGCAGCCGCACGGTCACCTACCTCGACGGCGACGTGGTCCGCCACCTGCTGTCCAAGGGCCTGACGTTCTCCAAGGACGACCGCGACCTCAACATCCGGCGCATCGGCTTCGTCGCCGCAGAGGCCGCGCGCCACGGCGGGCTGGCGATCTGCGCCCCCATCGCCCCCTACGCGGACACCCGCGAGGAGGTGCGCGAGATGGCCGAGTCGGTCGGCGCCGACTTCCTGCTCGTGCACGTGGCCACCCCGCTGGAGGAGTGCGAGCGCCGCGACCGCAAGGGCCTGTACGCCAAGGCCCGCGCCGGGCTCATCCCCGAGTTCACCGGCATCTCCGACCCCTACGAGGAGCCGGACGACGCCGAGCTGGTCATCGACACGACACACATTTCCATCGAGGCGGCCGTCGCCCAGGTGCTGGGGACACTGCGCAGCGGAGGCTGGGTTCGTTGATCGACTTCCCCCTGATCGCCGGGTCCTTTGTCGTGGCCATCGTCGTCGGGCTCACCGGCATGGGCGGCGGCGCGCTCATGACGCCGATGATGATGCTGTTCTTCCACGTCTCGCCGCTGGCCGCGGTCTCCAGCGACCTGGTCGCCTCGGCCGTGATGAAACCGGTCGGCGGCGCGGTCCACCTGCGCAGGGGCACGGTCAACCTGCGCCTGGTGGGCTGGCTCTGCGCGGGGTCGGTGCCGGCGGCGTTCTGCGGGGTGTTCGTGGCGCGGGCGTTCGCGGTCGGCGACGGGGTGAAGTACGCGCTCGGCGTGGCGCTGCTGCTCGCCGTCGCGGGCCTGGTCGCCAAGACGTGGCTGGCCGGGAAGGGCGGCACGTCGAGCGCCCACGATATCGTCGTGCGCCCAATCCCGACCGTACTGGTCGGTACGGTAGGCGGTCTCGTGGTCGGGATCTCCTCGGTGGGCTCGGGTTCCCTGATCATCGTGGCCCTGCTCGCCCTCTATCCGGCGCTCAAGGCCAACCAGCTCGTCGGCACCGATCTGGTGCAGGCGGTGCCGCTCGTCGCCTCGGCCGCGCTCGGCCACCTGCTCTTCGGCGACTTCCAGCTCCAGCTGACGCTCTCGCTGCTCATCGGTTCCATCCCGGGCGTCTACCTCGGTGCCCGGATCTCCTCCAGGGCGCCGGGCGGCCTCATCAGGGCGGTGCTCGGGATCGTCCTGCTCGCCTCCGCGCTCAAGCTGCTCGACGTGAGCAACACGCTGACGGTGTGGGCGCTCGCGGGCGCCACACTCGTGACCGTCGCGGGCTGGCGCTGGCGCGTCAGGGCCGAGGCACGGGCGTCGAGTGAAAGTACGGATCTCGCGCGAGTTCACTGAACGCCCGCCCGGCCGCGGGGTCGGAGTCGAAGCTGGTGTCGCCGCGCGGCGCGTGCGGTGAGTCGAAGTAGATCAACGCCTTGATCTGCGGGTAGTGCTGGATCTGCGTGCGCACCGACTCGAAGAACGAGCGCTTGGCCGTACGGTCGCCGGACCGCTCGAACACGCCCCACTCCGCGACCATGACCGGCTTGCCGGGAAAGCGCCACTGCATCCAGCGGTAGAACCCCGGCCACTGGCCGAAGTCGGGCCGGGTCTTGTTGACCAGCCCGTCGAAGTCGTCGACCCGGTGGTCGGCATAGGGGTCGAGGGCCACCCAGTCGACCACGTCGTCACCTGGGTAGAGCTGCTCGAACCAGGGCTTGGCCGCCCAGTTCGGGGCACCCATGTAGGTCATGACCGTGACCGCGTTCTTGACGCCCTCATCGCGCAGCCTGAGCACGACATGGCGGTACATGGCGGCGTAGTCGGTGGCCTGCATGCCCGAGCCGGGGGTGGCGTCGACGTCGTTCTCCGGCTCGTGGTGCAGGGTGAGGAAGAACCGCTCGGGGAAGGTGCGTCTGATGTAGTCGGCCAGCCGGTCGATCCTGCGGTCGATGGCTCCGCCGGCGATCTGCGCCCAGGTGTGGTCGAACGACGGCTTCCAGTTGATGAGCAGCAGCCTGGGCCGGACCGGGTCGCGAGCCAGCCTGACCTCCTCCTCGGTGGGGAACTCCTCCTTGCCCCGGTGATAGACGTGCAGCACGTCGGCGGTGTCACCGATGCGGGTCTCGGCGCTCTGGAGCGACCTTTCGACGCCCGTACCGGTGAAGACCTCTGGGGCGATCCCCCACCAGGCACCGCATGACGGGATGAGCCGGGCGGTGACGGCGCAGGACGGCGAGCTCTCCGCGTTCGGCCTGACGCTCGGCTCCCGCGCCGGGCTCTCCGAGCCTCCCGGCTGCGCCGAGCAGCCCGCGAGCACGGCGACGACCAACAGCGCGACACCCTTGATGCCGATATTTACCGCTTTATGAGAAATTCCCCACCGGTTCAAGGCCATTCAACCCTCTCAACCAAGGTCCCCCGTCCTATCAAACCTGAACCATGCCATGCCGTTCCCAGAACTTCAGCCGGAGCGGGTGTATCGCCAGGTCATCGAGCACCTCGGCCGTCCTCAATTTCGCATTATTTCGAGATATTGGAGGGCGAATTACTGGCCGCTCCAGAGAAATCTCCCAAGATTCGTCCTGGGCAAAAGCGGTTCCACCTATAGTGGGCGGATGCCCGCGACTCGTGACGCACAGTCGTCGATCGGCGACACCGCGCACATACTCCAAGGGAGATCCGCCCCAATGAGCCTGTCGCCGGACTACCCGGGCCGCCGCCCCGGCACCGACCTGGCGGAGCATCTCTCACTGTTGCGTAGACGCTGGCTGCCGTTCCTGGGACTCCTGCTGGCCGGCGGCACGGCGGGGCTGGCGCTGCTGCGGGTCACCCCGCCCGCCTACACCGCCACCACCGAGGTCCTGGTCGCGCCCGTGGGCGTCCAGGACCAGAACAACCAGGTGACCAACCGGCAGCGCGAACCGCTCAACCTCGACACCGAGGCACAGATCGCGCAGTCGTCCGTGGTGGCGGCCAAGGCCGCGAAGGAGCTCAAGACCGGCGCGCCCGAGCCCGTCGAGGTCTCGGTGCCGCCCAACTCGGCCGTGCTGTGGATCTCCGTCACCGCCGCCGACCCCGCCGTCGCGGCGGCCCAGTCGCGGGCGTACGCGCAGGCGTACCTGGCCAACCGCACCGAGAGCGCGCAGGCGACGATGACCGCGCAGCAGCGGGCGATGCTGGTCAAGCTCAGACAGGTCAACACCGCGCTCGACACCGTGATCAAGGAGCTCGCCCGGCTGGGCAAGGGCACCATCGAGCACACGATGGCCGCGCACCGGCAGAGCGTGCTCAACCGGCAGGCCTACAGCCTCACGCTCAAGTACGACGCGCTGAAGACCGTCGCGGTCACCCCCGGCTCGATCATCAGCCAGGCCACGCCGCCGACCGTGCCGAGCTCGCCCAGCCTGCCGCTCTACCTCGGCACCGGGCTCATGATCGGCCTGCTCCTCGGCACCGCCACCGCCTACGTCCGCGACCGGCTCGACACCCGGCTGCGCACCGCCGCCGACGTCGAGCGGCTGACCGGGCTGCCCGTCCTCGGCGACCTGTCGGACCCGCTGGCCCGGGGCGTGCCGCATGACCTGGCCGCCGCCGTGGTCGCCGCCTGCCCGGGCAAGCGGCTGCTGGTCAGGGCGATCCCGTCCGAGCTCGGCGCGACGCAGGTGCTCGTGCCGCTGGCCCGCACCGCGCCGCTGTCGCTGCTGACCGGCTCCGACGTGGGCGACCTGGCCCGGGCGGACGCGGCCTTGCTGCTGGTCGGGCTCGGCCGGGCCACCTCGGTGCAGACGGACGCCGCCGTACGCCATCTGGGCAGGCACAACGTACCGATCATCGGTGTGGTGACGACGACGGATCGGGCCCCGGGGCCCGATCCGCGGGCCGGCGCCTCGCTCGGCAAGCTGGTCGCCAGCGGCGAGCTGGAGCCCGGCCTGTCCGCTGAGACGGGTCCCATGACGGCGTTCCCCCACCCGCCGGGCACCTCGCCATGAGAGGCCCCGCGTGGCCGATCGGCGCGCTCCTGCTCGGCTATCCCGTGTGGTGGGCGCTCGGCTTCGGGGGCCTGTCGGTGATCGTCCTGGCGGCGCCCATGGCCGTCATCCTCTGGCGGCGCCGACCGATCCGGGTGCCGCGCGGGTTCGGTCTGTGGCTGCTGCTCCTGGCCGGTTACACGGTGAGCGCGCTGATGCTGGCCGACATGCCGCCCGACACCTACGGCGGCTTCAACGCCGGGCGGGTGATCGGCTACCTCATGCGGTTCGCGCTCTACGTGGCACTGTTGATCATGGTTCTCTACCTGGGCAACCTGACCGAACGGGAGCTGCCGCAGCTCAGGCTCGTACGGATGCTCGGCGTGCTGTTCGTCACGACCGTGGTGGGCGGGCTGCTCGGGGTGTTCTTCCCCCGGCTGGAGTTCACCTCGCCGGTGGAGCGGGTGCTGCCGGGCTGGATCAGCGACAACGCCTTCGTCCAGAACCTCATCCACCCCACCGCCGCCCAGACCCAGAAGGTGCTGGGCTACGCCTCACCCCGCCCCGAGGCGCCGTTCGAGTGGGCCAACGCGTGGGGCAGCAACGTGTCGGTGCTGCTGATCTGGTTCGTGGTCGGCTGGTGGGTGTACGGCGGAGGCGGGCGCAAGGCGGCGGCCATCGCCTTGACGGCCGTGGCCGCCATCCCGATCGTCTACTCACTCAACCGCGGCCTCTGGATCGGCCTCGGGCTGGCCGGGCTCTACCTGATCGTCCGGGTCGGCGGACGCACCAGGCTGGCCCTGTGCGCCACGGCGGTGGCGGCGACGCTGGCGTTCGCGCTCAGCCCGCTCGCCTCGCTGGTCGGCCAGCGCCTGGACAACCCGCACTCCAACGACATCAGGGCCTTCACCGTGTCGGCGACCATCGCGGCGGCCGCCCACTCCCCGATCATCGGCTACGGCAACACCCGCAACGCCATGGGCAACCACCGCACGATCACCACCGGCAAGACCGAGTGGTGCGGCGGCTGTGGCCATCCGCCGCTGGGCAGCGACGGGCAGCTCTGGCTGCTGATCATCACCCAGGGCTTCGTGGGGGCGGCGCTCTACGTGGCGTTCTTCCTGGGCGCGATCCGGCGCCACTGGCCCGACCGCAGCCCGATCGGGCTCGCGGGCGTGCTCGTCATGATCCTCGTGCTGCTCTACATGTTCGTCTACGACGGTCTGGTCACTCCGCTCAGCCTCTACCTCATCTCGTTCGCCCTCCTGTGGCGCAACGCCAGGGAGACCGCGTGAACGACGCGAACCGGCGGCTGCGCTATCTCGATCAGACGGTGCGCTCGCTCTACCCCGGCCCCGGCTCACCGCGCCCCTACAGCGTGCTGCCGCACCGGCTGCTGCCGCGCCGCCTGGCCCCCCGGCGCCGATGGCACGCGCTGCTGGGGCGCCGGGTCATGGTGCCCGTCGAGGGCTCGATCGAGACCCATCTGAGCGACGTCCTCGGCGGTCCCGTCGAGACCGTCCTCCACGTACGGCCGGCCGGCCGGGCCAACCGCAAGCCCGTCCTGGAGGCGCACCGCGAGGGCTCTGTCCTGGCGTTCGTGAAGGTCGGCGACACCGCGCGCACCCGCGAGCTGGTCGACGGCGAGGCCGCCGCGCTGCGGAAGCTGGGCGACCTGACGCTGAAGACGGTCATCGTGCCGGCCGTGCTCCACCACGGGCAGTGGGGGGAGTTCTCGATCCTGGTCCTGTCGCCGCTGCCGGTCCGGCGCGGCCGGGTCTCCGCCGCGCTGCTCGCCGACGCCGTCAGGGAGATCGCGGGCACCGGCGGCGCCGAGGGAGCGGCCTGGCACGGTGACCTGTCGCCCTGGAACATCGCCCCGTCCGGCGACGGGCGGCTGCTCGTCTGGGACTGGGAGCGCTACGCGGTCGGCGTGCCCTACGGGTTCGACGCCGTGCACCACTTCTTCCAGCGCGCACTGCGGCGAATGAACCCGCCCACGGCCGCGCGGGCCTGCCTGGCGCAGGCCCTGCCGGTTCTCGCGCCGCTCGGGCTGTCGGCCGCGCAGGCCAGGCGGACAGCCCTGCACTACCTCATCGCCCTGGCCGACCGGCACGCCGCCGACGGCCACGAACCCCTCGGGCCGCCGGACACCTGGCTCAACCCGCTCGTCGATCACCAGGAGTCAGTGACGTGAACACCATGAAGCAGTCGGTGCTGTCCGTCTCCCGGACCACCGGGAAGTTCACGTCGAGCGTGCGGATGCTGCCGTCGTTCCTGATCGCGGGGGCGCAGCGGTGCGGCACCACGTCGCTCTACCGGGCGCTGGCGCGGCACCCGCTGCTGCTCAAACCGGTGCTGCACAAAGGCGTCCACTACTTCGACGCCGACTACGGGCAGAGCCTGTCGTGGTATCAGGGGCATTTTCCGCTCCGGGCGGCCGCCGCGCGGCTCGCCCGCCGCCACGGCACGCACCCGCTGGCGTTCGAGTCGTCGCCCTACTACCTGTTCCATCCGCTGGCCGGGGAGCGCATCGCCGCCGACCTGCCCGGGGTCAAGCTCGTCGTGCTGGTCCGCGACCCGGTCGAGCGGGCATGCTCGGCGCACGCCCACGAGCTGGCCAGGGGGTACGAGACCGAGTCCGACTTCGAGCAGGCCGTGGAGCTGGAGGTGCCACGGCTTGCCGGAGCCGAGCAGAGCCTGCGAGCGCGGCCCTACTCCGTCCACCATTCGCACCGCCACCACGCCTACCTGGCGCGCGGCCGATACGCCGAGCAACTCGACCGGCTGGAGCCGCTGTTCGGCCGCGAACGCATCCTGGTGCTCGACAGCCACCGCTTCTTCACCGAGCCGGAACGCATGTACGACCGCGTGCTGGACTTCCTCGGCGTGCCGCGGCTGGGATATCCGGTGTTCGAGCGGCACAACGGGCGGCCGCTGCCCCGGCCGCTGCCCGACTCGGTCAGGCGGACGCTCAGGGACCACTTCGAGGTGTACGACACACGGCTCACCCGCTGGCTGGGGGGTGACCCGTCGTGGCGTCACTGACCGCACGTCCGGCGGGCCCGCTCGGGCAGGTGGCCAAGGGCGGCATCGCGGGCATCACCGGGGCCGCCATCAGCGCGGCGGCCCAGTTCCTGCTGGTCGTGGTCGTCACCAGGGCCTTCACCGCGCACCAGGCGGGCACCTTCTTCACCGCCACCGCCCTGGCCCTCATGATCGCCGGGGTGGCCAAGCTCGACGCGGGCAACGGCCTCATCTACTTCATCGCCCGCGCCAAGACCTCCGACTACCACGGCATTTCCGGATATATCCGGGCGGCACTCGTCCCGGTGGTCCTGGTCGCCACCGCCTTCGGAGCGGTCCTCTACCCTCGGCTCGGCCTCCTGGCCGCGGCCCTGCCGGTGATGGTCGTCGCCGACGTCCTGCTGGCCGCCACCCGCGGCTTCGGCGCCATGCGTCCCACGGTGCTGCTCGACGGGATGGCGCTGCCCGCGCTGCAGTTCCTGCTGGTCGCCGCCGCGGGCGTCGCCGTCAGGCCGCAGTGGCTGCCGTTCGCGTGGGCGCTGCCATACCTGCCGGTGGCGCTGCTCGCCGCGATCCAGTTGCGCGAACGCCTGCCGCGTACGCCATACCTGCCGGGAACCGGCCGCGACCTGTGGCGCTACACGGCGCCGCGCTCGGTGGCGGGCGCCATCCAGGCGGTGTTCCAGCGGCTCGACATCGTGATCGTCGCGGTGCTCGGCGGCCCGGTCCAGGCGGCCGTCTACACCGCCGCCACCCGGTTCAAGGTCGTCGGCCAGCTCGCCAACCAGGGCCTGGCGCAGGCCGTACAACCGCGGCTGGTCAGGGCGCTGGCCGACGGCGAGCTGGCGCGGGCGCGGGAGCTGTACCAGGCGGCGACGGTCTGGCTGGTGCTGCTCACCTGGCCGGTCTGGCTCGGATACGCCGCGCTGGCGCCGTGGCTGCTGCGGCTGTTCGGCGCGGGGTACGACGCCGCCGTGCCGGTGGCGCTGGTCCTGGCGGGCACCATGATGCTGGCGACGGCGTGCGGCATGGTCGACGTCGTCCTGACCGCCGCCGGACGCACCACGGCCAGCCTGCTCAACCTGGTGACCGCGATCGCCTGCACGGTCGTGCTGGACGTGGCGCTCATCCCGGCCCACGGCGCCTTCGGGGCGGTGCTCGGCTGGTCGGGCGGGATGGTCGTGAAGAACCTGCTCCCCCTCTGGCAACTGCACCACCGCTACGGCCTCCACCCCTTCGGCCGCCACAGCCTCCCGGCACTCCGCTTCCGCTCCTGGGCCACCGCATGACCGCTCCCATCCTGGTGACGGGCCTGCCCAGGAGCGGCACGAGCTGGACGGGCAAGATGCTGGCGGCCGGGGGCGACCTCGTCTACGTCAACGAGCCGCTGAACCCCCAGCATCCGCCCGGCCGCTGCCCCGGTGTCCTGCGGGCGCACGTCACCCACCGCTTCCAGTACATCTGCGACGACAACGCCGCCGGCTGGCTGCCCGCCTTCCGTGACACGGTCGCGCTGCGCTACCGCTACCTGGCCGAACTCCGCGCCAACCGCTCGCCGTACGATCTCGCCCGCATGGCGCGCTACGGTACGGCCTTCACGCTGGGCCGCCTGCTGGGCCGGCGCGCACTGCTCGACGACCCGTTCGCGGTGCTGTCGGCGGGCTGGTTCGCCACCCGCCTGGGCTGCAAGGTGATCGCGCTGACCCGCGACCCGGTGGCGTTCGTGGCCAGCTGGCAGCGACTCGGCTGGACCGTCTACTTCCACGAACTCCTCGAACAGCCCCTGCTCATCCGCGACCACCCCGAACTCCTGGAACTACGCGCCCTCATCGGCTCCCAGGACCGCATCGCCAAGGCGGCGGCCCTGTGGCGGGTCACCCGGTCGATCCTCGCGCGCACCCCGGACATCCTGCTGACCTCCTACGACGCCTTGGCCGCCGCACCCGTCCCGGGCTTCCGTGAGTTGTACGCCTACGCGGGCCTCGCCTGGTCACCCGCCGCCGAACGCCGCATCACCAGAGCCTGCACGGCCCCCGCCGGCGGTGGCAGCGCGTTCGCCTGGTCGGGCCTGTCCCGAACGGCCTTCCGCCCGATGAACTCGCGCCGCGCCCTCGAAACGGCCACCCTCGGTTTGACCCCCGCGGAGGCGTCTCGCGTACGGGCGCTCACTTCCGCAGATTTTCCGGCCTGAGGTGCATGGGCAGGTCCACGGCCACGCCGCGGCCACGCAGCAGCACCCACACCAGCCTGGTCTGCACGATCGCCGCGATCACGAACGCGTAGACGTAGAGGAAGAGATTCCCCACGAGCAGGGCGGGGACCGACAGCGGCAGCAGCGCGTAGATCAGCACCGGGCTCAGCACGCCCGTCATGTCTCCGGCCATGTCGAACACCCCAGCCGCGATGGCCCCCAGACAGAACACGCCATAACCCATGCTCACCCAGAAGGCCAGGCGGCCGCGTGAATAACGGCCGGTGAACTCGGTGATCGTCTCGTCACGCGCCCACGCGTGCCCGCCGACGGCACGGGGTTTGCCCCTGCTGAACCACCACAACGGCACCGCCTGCACCAGCCCGAGCCCGGTCAGCAGAGCGACGGCCACCAGGTCTTCGGAACTGAGAATGGGCAGCAGGAACATCACCAGGCTGGCCGGGAACGCGAGGATCGAGAGCAACCCTGCGAATGTTCTCGCGGCCGGGCCCACGATCGCGAGGACGGCCACCAGAACCAGCAGAGCGCAGTAGACGAGCATCAGCAGACCGACGAACCGGGCCCGGGTAGGTAATTTCACTGCGACACCATATGGGCCCGCGATCCGGCGGCAGAAGGCCTATTCGCCCGTGGTCCTGCCGCTTCCGGAGGAGGCCCTTTTCCTCAGGCAGCCACCCAGCAGCCGGGCCGCGAACGGCAGGTCGTCGATCAGATAGCGCCGGGCCAGCCGTCCGGGCTCGGTCGCCAGCCGGAACGCCCACTCCAGCCCCGCCCCCTGCATCCAGCCGGGCGCCCTGGGCACCGTCCCGGCGGCGAACGCGATCGCCGACCCGCACCCCACGAACCACGACCCCGGCAGATCCTCGCTCAGCCGCACGATCAGCCGATCCTGCCGCGGAAACCCGAGCCCGACGAACACCAGTCTCGGCCCTGCTCCCACGACTCTCCGCCGCACCCGCTCACGCGCGCCGTTCCCGTTCTCGAACCGGAACGGCGGCGCGTCCACGCCGCAGACCTGCAGCTTGGGATAGCAGGCAGTGAGCTCACGAGCGGCCGCCACGGCCGCTCCCGGCGGGCCGCCCAGGAGATAGATCGGCCACCCTCGGCGCGCGGCCAGCTTGCTCAACGACCAGATCAGGTCGGCCCCGGTGACCCGCTCGGGTATCGGCGTGCCGAGCAGTCGCGCCGCCCACACCAGCGGCATCCCATCGGCCACGACGAGGTCCGCGGAGTTGACGAGGTGGCGCAGTTTGTCGTCCTTTTCGACGGCCCGGCAGATGTCGACGTTCGGCGTCACGATCCGGCCGCCCCGCCCGGCCTCCAGTTCTCCGTCTACGTGCTCGACGACCTGCCGCTCGGTCAGCGGATCGACGGCAACGCCCCCGACCAGCACCCGCCCCGGCCGCTCCTTCTCCCCAGCCATCCCCCGCCCCTCTCCCGACGCCCCCGTGAGCCCCTTCTCGTGCCGATCCCCGTATCTGGACTCCTCGCGGCGGGGACGGGATGCGACGGCCCCGCCGAAGTGCGGAAGAGCGCCATGCCTCGACCCGCCCGCTCAGCCCGGACGCGAGACCGCGCCACGCCTCGACCCGCCCGCTCACGCCGGACGCGAGACCGCGGCACGCCTCGGCCCACCCGCTCACACCGGACGCGAGGTCGCGGCATTGCCCGCCCCATCTGACCGCTCTGGCAGTGAGGCGACGACGACATGGCCGTATCGGGGCGCTCGGACCGGCCACGAGACGGCGGCGGGGTGTGATCGCGGGAGGGAGGTCTGGGGTGGGTCAAATGCCGTGCCCCCGATCGTGGAGCAGGGCGAGGACTGCCCGTGCGGAGATGAGGCCGGCGGCGACGGCGAGGGCGATCGGCGCGCGGGGTTCGCCGATGCGGGAGGCGAACGTACGGAGGGCCCAGCGCCCGGCCTCACGGCGCCGGCCCAACGCGGCGTGGTGGAAGGCGAGTTGACCGTAGACCCGCGCTGCGCCTCGCGGGTCCACGGCCAGTTCGGGGTGACGGGCGAGCATCCATTCCAGCCCGGCGATGCGGTCGGCCCAGCCGGCGACATAGTGGGAATTGCCCCAACGGATACGTACAAGTGGGCGATCGATGTTCGCGATCGGATGCCGCTTGGCGGCGCGCAGGGCCAGATCCCAGTCCTCGTTCTGACCGGCCGGAGCGCTCTCGTCCACCCACATGGCGCCACGCCTGAACAGGAACGTCGACGAGTGCACCATCACCATGCGCGAACGCACCAGGTCGGCCACCGTGACCGTGTCGGTGCCCGCGAGCCGAGGCACCCGGCGCCGGCCGTACTCGACCTCGATGCCGCAACTCACGAACTCGGCGCCATCCTCGATGGCCCGCGCCTGTGCGGCGAGCTTGCCCGGCAGCCACACGTCGTCGTCGTCGCAGAACGCGATCAGCTCGGTGTGACAAGCGGCGATCCCGGTGTTACGCGCGCCCGGCAGACCGGTGCTGAGCACGTTGGGCAGGACGAGAACACGGTGGTGGACGCCCGTGCCGTTCTCCTGCGCGGCCACCTTGGCCACCTGCCCGGCGACGGCGGCGGGATCGCCACCGTCGACGACGATGGCCAGCGAGATCCGCCCGGGGTAGTCCTGCGCCAGGACGGCTCGGGTGGCCGCCCGCAGTTGTTCGGGCCGGTCTCCCCTGGTCGGGATCACCACGCCGACGGACGGGCTCATGCGGCACCCCCTTCGAGAGGTACGGCCCACGTCGCGGCGTCGGCAACCGGTCCACGAGGTACGGATCGCACCCTGGCGTCGCAGCTCCGAGTCATGCCATTGCCTCTCCGTAGCCGTACCTCAACCTGAGCGGCCAGGTGAGCGCGGCGACCAGCCGCCGGTGGTGGCGCGACAGGCCGGAGCGCCATGAGTCGTCCCGCCGTAGTTGGACCGGGCCGACGGTGAAGCGCATGGGGTTGCCCGAGGCGGTGTGGGCGGCGGTCAGCCGGGCGGTCGTGCCGGTGAGGAACGGCAGCGCCGTGGCCAGGCCCAGAGTGCCGGCCAATGTCGCCAGGGCGGCCGCTGGGTCGGCCAGGAGGTCCTCGTAGCGGAGCCTCGTCACCTGGACACCGCGAGCGGCGAGGAGGTCCAGGGCGAGGTTCTGGGCCGTCCAGTGGGCTGCCGTGCGGGCGGGGCCCCAGCGGGTCATCGGGCGGCCGTCCTCGGGGCGTTCGACGGTCTTGCGCCAGGAGTGGGCGACGGCCCGCGGGTCTCTGACCACGTGGACCACGTGCACGTCCACCCCGGCCGCCGCCAGGCAGAAGGCCAGGGAGGCGTGCTTGCCGGAGTCGACGACGACCGATGCGCCGGCGGTGACGGCCGCGGCGTCGTAGAGGCGCTGGTAGATGCCGGTGTATTCGGCCAGATCCGGGTGGCCGATGCGGGGGATCCTGCGCGTGCGGTCGACGCGGTGCCGCAGGGCGAGGACGCGTTCGGCCAGAGCCGGTGTCCATCCGCCGAACGCGCTCTCGCCGACTTCGCGCCAGAACGGGCAGGCCGGGAAGGGGGCGCCACAGCCGCACGGCTCGCCGCCCAGCACCCCTCTGGCCCAGAGATGGACGACCTCGCCCAGGGGTGCCACGCCCGGGATCTCGCCGAGCAGTCTTTCGAGCAGCGTGGTGCCGCTACGGCCGAGGCCGCCCAGATAGATCACCCGGGAGGCGGTCGAACGGTGAGTCACGGGGGACGGCTTTCGCGCGAAGAATACGGACCGTGGAGAGGCTAGCGCGGAGAGTAATCATTCCATCCGTGAAACGGCAAAGGATCTACCTAAGACCCACCATGGGCGTGGCGGCCGTCCTAGTCAGCATCACCCGCCGCCAAGCCACACAAAACACGCAAAAGCGGGCGCCCGATCCACCGGACGCCCGCTTCGAACGACTTGACTACCGCACGTCTATGATCATGCCGGCCCCGACCGTCCCGTTCGTGGCCTCGTCCACCAGGATGAACCCACCGGTCAGCCGGTTACGCGAGTAGTCGTCCACGAACAACGGCTGGGTGATCCGCAACGACACCCGCCCGATCTCGTTGAGCGACAGCGAGGCCGCCGTCTCGTCCCGATGCAGCGTGTTGACGTCGAGCCGATAGTGCAGGTCGCGAACGAGCGCCCGAGCGGTGCGCGTCGTGTGTTTGATCATGAGCTTGGAGCGCGGCGCCAGTTTGGCGGTGTCGGCCATCCAGCAGACCATGGCGTCGATCTCCTGCGCCACCTGCGGCTGGTTGTTGGGCCGGGCGATCAGGTCGCCGCGCGAGATGTCGATGTCGTCCTCGAAGCGGAGCGTCACCGACATCGGCGGGAACGCCTCCTCCACCGGCCCGTCGAAGGTGTCGATCGAGGCGATCCGGGTGACCAGGCCCGAGGGCAGGTGGACGACCTCGTCGCCGGGCTTGAGCACGCCGCCCGCCACCTGGCCCGCGTAGCCGCGGTAGTCGTGGAAGGCGTGGTCGGTGGCCCGCTGCGGGCGGATCACGTATTGGACGGGGAAGCGCACGTCGACCAGGTTGCGGTCGGAGGCGATGTGGACGTTCTCCAGGTGGTGCAGCAGCGACGAGCCGTGGTACCAGGGCATGTTCTCGGACCTGGAGACGACGTTGTCTCCGTTGAGCGCCGAGATGGGGATGAACGTCAGATCGGTCACGTTCAGCTTCGAGGCGAAGGCGGTGAACTCCTCGCGGATCTCCTCGAAGCGCTCTTCGGAGTAGTCGACCAGGTCCATCTTGTTCACGGCCAGGACCAGGTGGGGCACCCGCAGGAGCGTGGTCAGGAAGGCGTGCCGCCTCGACTGCTCCAGGACGCCCTTGCGCGCGTCGATGAGGATGATCGCCAGGTCGGCGGTGGAGGCGCCGGTGACCATGTTGCGGGTGTACTGGATGTGCCCGGGCGTGTCCGCGATGATGAACTTGCGGCGCGGCGTCGCGAAGTAACGGTAGGCCACGTCGATCGTGATGCCCTGCTCCCGCTCGGCCCGCAGGCCGTCGGTGAGCAGCGACAGGTCGGTGTATTCGGTGCCGCGGTCGCGCGAGGTGCGCTCGACCGCCTCGAGCTGGTCTTCGAAGATCGCCTTGGAGTCGAAGAGCAGGCGGCCGATCAGGGTGGACTTGCCGTCATCGACGCTTCCGGCCGTGGCGAAACGCAGGATGTCCATAGGTTTAGAAGTAGCCTTCCCGCTTGCGATCCTCCATGGCGGCCTCCGAGGCGCGGTCGTCGGCCCTGGTGGCCCCGCGCTCGGTGATCCGGGTGACCGCGATCTCCTCGATGATCTCCTCCACCGTGCCGGCCGCGGACTGCACGGCCCCGGTGCAGGTCATGTCGCCCACCGTGCGATAGCGCACCACCGCCTCGAACAGCGGCTCATCGTCGCCCCGCTTGACGACCTCGGAGTCGGGCAGCAGCATGCCGTCGCGCTCGAAGACCTTGCGGGTGTGGGAGAAGTAGATGGACGGGATCTCGATGCCCTCGCGCCGGATGTAGTCCCAGACGTCGAGCTCGGTCCAGTTGGACAGCGGGAACACCCGGATGTGCTCGCCCTTGCGGATCCGCGCGTTGTAGAGGTTCCACAGCTCGGGGCGCTGGTTCTTCGGGTCCCACTGGCCGAAGTCGTCGCGGAAGGAGAACACCCGCTCCTTGGCGCGGGCCTTCTCCTCATCGCGGCGGGCACCGCCGAAGACGGCGTCGAACTCCTGCTCCTCGATCGCGTCGAGCAGCGTGGTGGTCTGCAGGCGGTTGCGCGAGGCGCGCCGCCCGGTCTCCTCGACCACGCGCCCGGCGTCGATCGAGTCCTGCACGCTGGCCACGATCAGGCGGGCGACCAGTTCCTCGGAACGGCGGTCACGGAACTCGATGACCTCCTCGAAGTTGTGGCCCGTGTCGACATGCATCAGCGGGAACGGGATCGGGGCCGGCCAGAACGCCTTCTCGGCGATCCGCAGCATGACGATGGAGTCCTTGCCGCCCGAGAAGAGCAGACAGGGGCGCTCGAACTCCGCCGCCACTTCACGCATGATGTGAATGGCCTCGGCTTCGAGTACGTCGAGCTGCGACGTCGTATAGTCGCGCTGGAGCATGGGGACTTCCTCCGGCCTTCAGCGGTGCAGATCCCGAATCCCGGCGAGCAGGGCAGACGCCAAGTCAGGTAGGGAAACAAGGATATCCGGTAGTGAGGGGTCAACTTGGTTGTAGGTCAGCGGCGAGCCGTCGATGCGGCTGGCATGGGCCCCGGCCGCCTGCGCGACGGCGACGGGCGCGGCTGAATCCCACTCGAACTGGCCTCCGGCGTGCACGTACGCCTCGACCTCGCCGGTGAGCACGGCGGAGATCTTCGCCCCGGCCGACCCGATCGGCACGAGGTCGGCACCGACCAGATAGGCCAGCTTCTGCACGAACTCGGGCGGCCTCGTGCGGCTCACCGCGATGCGGAACCGGCCGTTGTTGAAGGCGGGGTCGAAGGCGGGCAGCGTGGGCGGCTCGGCGGTGGTGAGCGTGCGGCCCTGCGCGGGCAGCGCCACCGCGCCGGCGGCCAGCGCGCCCCGGTCCCAGAGCGCCACGTGGACGGCCCAGTCGGCCCGGCCCTCCTCGGAGAACTCGCGGGTGCCGTCGAGCGGGTCGACGATCCACACGCGTGAGGCACTCTGCCGGCGCGGGTCCAGCCGTTCCTCGCGGGTGGCCTCCTCGGAGAGCACGCAGTCGCTCGGCCGTAGCCGGGCCAGCGACTCCATCAGGAAGACGTGCGCGCCACGGTCACCTTCGGCCCGCAGCGCGGACGCGTCACCGAAGCCGGTGCGCCTGCGGATCTCCAGCAACCGCTCGCCCGCCTCCGTCGCCAGATCGGCGGCGAGGGCATGGTCGTCCCGAATCGTCATCAATAAGCTCCTTGCCCGCGGGCGACGGCCGACCAGGTCTTCCAGAGGATCTGAAGATCCAGCATGAGAGACCAGTTCTCCACGTAACGCAGGTCGAGGCGGACCGATTCCTCCCAGGACAGGTCGGATCTCCCACTCACCTGCCACAGCCCGGTCAGTCCGGGCCGGACCAGCAGTCTTCTGCGCACGTCGTCGCCATAGCGGGCGACCTCTTCCGGTAGCGGCGGGCGCGGTCCGACCAGCGACATGTGCCCGAGCACCACGTTGATGAGCTGCGGCAGCTCGTCGAGCGAGTGGCGCCGCATCAGCGTGCCGAGCGGCGTCACCCGGGGATCGTTGCGGACCTTGAACAGCACGCCGTCGCCATCGCTGACGAGGGTGATCTTCTGCTGCTCGGAGCCACGCCGCATCGTGCGGAACTTCACAATCATAAACAGCTTGCCGTCCTTGCCGACCCTGATCTGCCGGAACAGCGCCGCCCCGGGACTGGTCACGCGTACGGCCAGCGCCAGCCCGCCCAGCAGCGGAGCCAGGCACACCAGCAGCAGGGCGGCCACCACCCGGTCGAAGCCGTTCTTGACCAGTTGCCTGGCCCCCGCCAGCTCGGGGTGCTCGACGTGCAGCAGCGGCAGCCCGGCGGCCGGCCGGATCATCGTGCGCGGCCCGGCCACGTCCATCAGCGCCGGGGCGACCACGAGGTCGGTCCGGGTGCGCTCCAGCCGCCAGGCCAGCCGCCGCAGCGCCTGGCCGTCCATCTCGGGGCAGGCCAGCACGGCCACGGTGTCGGCGCCGGACTGGTCGACCACGATCGACACGTCGCTGAAGCCGCCCGCGACGGGCACGTCCGCGATCCGCTCTTCGGGCGCGTCGTCGGGCAGGCAGGCGGCCACGACCTCCATGCCGTGGTAGGGCTCCCTGCGGAACAGCTGGACCAGCTCGGCGATCGCCGAGGCGTGCCCGACGGCCACCACCTTGCGCATGCACGCGCCCGCCGCCCGGCGGCGGTGCAGCGAGCGGCGCAGGCCGTACCTGCAGAAAAGGGTGAAGAGCGTGACGAGCGGCAGGGCGAGGACCACGTAGCCGCGGGCGACGTCGGTCTTGGTCACATAGGAGCCGATGGCCGTCGCGGCGGTCAGCGCGACGCCGCACTGCACGACGCGGCGGAACTCCTCGGAGCCGATGCCGATCATGCGCGGCTCGTAGGCCCGGTTGAACGCGACCGTGCAGATCCACAGCAGCGGCAGCGCCACGCTGACCGCGAAGTAGGGAGCGGAGTAGGCGGTGAAGCCGCCGAACCTGACGTAGAACGCGGAGCCGGACGCCATGCCCGCGCACAGGAAGTCGCCGAGCATGGCACGGATGCGATAAGCGCGTATCCAGGTAGGCAGGTAGGGACTGACCCGCCTGGACCTGGCGTGGCCGGACCGGACTAGGGTCATCAGCCCCTCGCCGTCGCGCACGAACCCTCCACGTGACCGTTGATCAACAGACAGTCACCAGATCGTAGCGTTGGGTGAGGCATGGGAACCCACGAACGACCCAATGCGATGGTCAGCGAGGAGGGCCGGAAATGTGCAGATCAGCGCGGTGGAATTCGTTCTGCGTGACTTCGAGGCCGCGCTCCATCAGCGACTCCACCACGTCGGCCGCCCGGTCGACCAGGAACGTCAGGTCCTTGCGCTCGACCGTGGCGAAGTCCTTCAGAACGTAGGCGGCGGGGTCCATCCGGCCGGGCGGGCGCCCGATGCCGAAGCGAACCCGCAGGTAGTCGCGGGTGCCGAGCACCTTGGTGATCGACTTCAGCCCGTTGTGGCCGTTGTCGCCGCCGCCGAGCTTGGCGCGCAGCGCGCCGTACGGGACGTCCAGCTCGTCGTGGACCACGATCAGCCGGTCGGGGCCGAGCTTGTAGAAGTCGGACAGCGCTTTGACCGGGCCGCCCGACAGGTTCATGTACGTCAGCGGCTTGGCCAGCACCGCGCGGCTGGACTCCAGCACCTCGGATCGGCTCCGGTGCGCCTTGAACCGCCCGCCGGCCCTGGCGGCCAGCTCGTCGAGCACCATGAAGCCCGCGTTGTGCCTGTTGCCGGCGTACTCGGAACCTGGATTGCCCAGCCCGGCGATCAACCAGCGGTCCATGTGTCTCCCTCACGCGAAACGGGGCAGCCATCGGCTGCCCCGTCGCACAACTGCGGTGTGTTACTCGGCGTCCGCGGCGGCCTCGGCGGCTTCGGTCTCGGCCTCGGTGGGCGCCTCGACCGGCTTGGAGATGACCTGGAGGATGACGGTCTCGGGCTCGGCGATCAGCGTGGTGCCCTTGGCCAGCTTGAGGTCGGCGGCGGTGATCACCGTGCCGATCGTCAGGCCCTCGACGTCGACCTCGACGCCGGTCGGGATGTGGGTGGCCTCGGCCTCGACCGAGACGGAGACGAGCTGCTGGTCGAGCAGGCCCTCGGAGTTGACGTCGCCGACCGTGGTGACCGGGATGTCGACCGTGACCTTCTCGCCCCGCTTGACCAGGAGCAGGTCGACGTGCTCGACGAAGCCCCTGATCGGGTCGCGCTGGACGCCCTTGGGCAGCGCGAGCTCGTCGACGCCGTCGCCCTTGAGGTGGATCAGCACGTTGGCGGTGCGGAGCGCGAGCAGCACCTCGTGGCCGGGCAGCGTCAGGTGCAGGGTGTCGGTGCCGTGGCCGTAGAGGACGGCGGGCACCTTGTTGTCGCGGCGGATCTTGCGCGCGGCGCCCTTGCCGAACGTGGTGCGCGGCTCGGCGGCGATACGTACTTCAGACATGACATCTCCTAGGGATGCATTTCAGGATTTTGCGCTCCCCCTCACCCGCCCTAGCGGAAGGCGTTACGAACGCAACCCTCCAAGTCTACCGGCTCAGGTGTCGCCCTCGAACAAGCTGGTCACCGAACCGTCGGTGAACACCTCGGTGATCGCGCGGCCGATCAGCGGCGCTATCGACAGAACGGTGAGCTTGTCGAACCTGTTGGCCGGCGACAACGGCAGGGTGTTGGTGACGATGACCTCGGAGATCCGGGAGTTCTTCAGCCGGTCGACCGCGGGATCGGAGAACACCGCGTGGGTGGCGGCGGTGATCACATTGGTGGCGCCCTGCTCGTAGAGGGCGTCGGCGGCCTTGCAGATGGTGCCCGCGGTGTCGATCATGTCGTCGATCAGCACGCAGGTGCGCCCGCGTACCTTGCCGACGACCTCGCTGACCTTCACCGAGTTGGCCACGTCGAGGTCGCGGCGCTTGTGTATGAAGGCCAGCGGCGTGCCGAGCGTGTCGGCCCAGCGCTCCGACAGCCGGACCCGGCCGGTGTCGGGCGAGACGATCGTGGTGGTCGCCAGGTCGAGCCGGTTCTTCAGGTAGCTCTCGAGCACCGGCATGGCGAACAGGTGGTCGACCGGGCCGTCGAAGAAGCCCTGGATCTGCGAGGTGTGCAGGTCGATCGACATGAGCCGGTCGGCGCCCGCGGTCTTGAACATGTCGGCCATCAGCCTGGCCGTGATCGGCTCGCGGCCGCGGCTCTTCTTGTCCTGCCTGGCGTAGCCGAAGAACGGCATGACCACGGTGATGCGCTTGGCGGAGGCCCGCTTCAGCGCGTCGACCATGATGAGCTGCTCCATGATCCACTGGTTGATGGGCCAGGTGTGGCTCTGGATCACGAAGGCGTCGCAGCCGCGGACGGATTCGAGGTAGCGGGCGTAGATCTCGCCGTTGGCGAAGTCGATCAGCTTGGTGGGAGTGAGAGAGACGCCGACGTGCTCGGCGACCTCGTCGGCGAGCTCGGGGTAGGCCCGGCCGGAGAAGAGCATGAGGTTCTTCTCGCCCGGCTGCTTGATGCTGGTCATGAGATCTCCTTCGTCGGTCCCATGACCAAGGTGCGGTTGTTACTGATGACCTCGACAAGCTCGGTCATATGCCACTCTCCTGCTGTTCTTGCTTGGCCAGCGCCTTTTCGGCCGCCGCAGCCGATTTCGTACCCGCGCGCCTGCGCAAGACCCATTTCTCGATGTTGCGCTGTCGCGCCCTGGCCACGCCGATCGCGCCCGGAGGAACGTCGCCGTCGATGACCGAACCGGCTGCGGTGTAAGCGCCGTCGCCCACGGTCACCGGGGCGACGAGCATGGAGTCGCAGCCGACGAACGCGCCGTCGCCCACCGTGCTGCGGTGTTTGTTGACGCCGTCGTAGTTGACGAAGATCACGGCCGCGCCGATGTTGACGTCGTCGCCGATCGTGGCGTCGCCCGCGTACGACAGGTGTGGCACCTTCGACCGCTCGCCGACCTGCGTGTTCTTCATCTCGACGAACGTGCCCGCCTTGGACTTGCGCCCGAGGACGGTGCCGGGGCGCAGGTAGGCGTAGGGGCCGACGCTCGCCTCCGGGCCGATCTCGGCGTGGTCGCAGACCGCGTTGCGCACGACCGCGCCCGCGCCGACCTTGGTGTCGGTCAGCGTGGTGACCGGCCCGACCTCCGCTCCGGCTTCGATGACGGTGTGACCGTGCAACTGCGTGCCGGGATGGACGACCACGTCGGGCTCGATCTCGACGCCGACGTCGATCCAGGTGCTTGCCGGGTCGATGATCGTGACTCCGGCCCGCATGTGGCCGTCGAGCAGCCGCTGGTTGAGCACTTTGCGGGCGGAGGCGAGTTGTACGCGGTCGTTGACGCCCTCGACCTCGACGAAGTCGGCGGCGATGTGCGCGCCGACCCGGTGGCCCTCCTCCCGCAGGATGGACAGCACGTCGGTGAGGTATTCCTCGCCCTGGGCGTTGTCGGTGGAGACCCGTTTGACCGCGTCGGCGAGCAGCAGCCCGTCGAAGGCGTAGATGCCGGAGTTCATCTCCTTGATGACGCGCTGCTCGGGCGTGGCGTCCTTCTCCTCGACGATCTCCAGCACGGCGCCGCCGGCATCGCGGACGATGCGCCCGTAGCCGGTCGGGTCGGGCACCTCGGCCGTCAGCACGGTGACCGCGTTGCCGTCACCGGCATGCCGTTCGAGCAGCTCGGCGAGGGTCTGCGTACGCAGCAGCGGCACGTCTCCGTAGGTGACGAGGACGGTGCCGGCGATCGTGCCGAGCTCTTCGAGCACGGTGCGGACGGCGTGGCCGGTGCCGCGCTGCTCCCGCTGGACGACGGCGCGCGCGTCGGGGCTCGACTCGGCCAGGTGCGCGCCGACCCGTTCGGAGGCGTGGCCGATGACGACGATGAGCCGTTCGGGACCTAGGTCGCGAGCGGCGGTGAGCATGTGATCGACCAAGGCGCGGCCGCACATCTCATGCAGGACTTTGGGGGTTCGGCTCTTCATCCGGGTGCCCTCGCCTGCGGCGAGGACGATGACTGCGGCCGGGCGCGGCACACTCACGGACTGGGGCTCCCTGTGGCTGGGCGGTTCAGGGTCGCGGCTCTCGCACCGCCACCCTCCCGACACCGTGAGGATACCCAACCGACACTCGCGCTTACTCGGCGGGAGAGCCTCCAAGCTCCCGGAAGAGGACTCGAACCCCTACAAAGTGGACCAAAACCACTTGTCCTGCCGATTAGACGATCCGGGACTAAATCGGGCACCGAAGCGCCCGACGCACTCCTACGATACCGATCCTTGGCCCACGCGCGCGCCACATAACAGACCGCCCGAAAAGCCGCAAGGTAAAGAACCTACTCCTCTCTTGGGCAGAGAGTCGCCTTCGCCACACTCGCGGCTTAGGTCTTACTAACTTACGATGGCGTAGGTTACGGTTGCGTAGCCAGGACATTCATTCTCATATACGTCGTGAGAGGTAGCCCATGACCGTTATCGCCGAGCGCACGTCCCCCGGACCGAAGCCCGACGTCGAACCCGATCCCCGGAGCAAGGCCGAGCTCGTCACCTTCACCCTCGTCGTGGGACTCCCCCTCATCGCGCTCGTGGCCGCGGTGCCGTTCGCGTGGGGATGGGGACTCGGCTGGACCGACATCGTCATCGCCTTCGTCTTCTACGTCGTGACCGGCCTCGGCGTCACCGTCGGCCTGCACCGCTACTTCACGCACGGCTCGTTCAAGGCCAAGCGCCCCCTGAAGATCGCGCTGGGCATCGCGGGCAGCCTCTCGCTGGAGATGTCCGTGCTCGACTGGGTGGCCACCCACCGCAAGCACCACAAGTTCTCCGACAAGGAGGGCGACCCGCACTCGCCGTGGCGCTTCGGCCCCGGCTTCAAGTCGCTGTCCAAGGGTCTGCTGTACGCGCACATGGGCTGGATGTTCGACGCCGACCGGACCAACCGCGAGAAGTACGCCCCCGACCTGGTCAAGGACGACGACGTCGTCAAGCTGCACAAGTGGTTCGGCCCGCTGGCCCTCACCTCGCTGCTGCTGCCCGGCATCCTCGGCGGCCTGCTCACCTGGTCCTGGCAGGGCGCGGTGACCGCGCTGTTCTGGGGCTCGCTGATCCGCATCGGCCTGCTGCACCACGTGACCTGGTCGATCAACTCGATCTGCCATGTGTTCGGCGAGGAGAGCTTCCAGGTCCGCGACAAGTCGCGCAACGTGTGGTGGCTGGCCATCCCCTCGTTCGGCGAGTCCTGGCACAACCTGCACCACTCCGACCCCACCTGCGCCAGGCACGGCGCGCTGAAGGGCCAGATCGACCTCAGCGCCGAGGTCATCCGGATCTTCGAGCGGCTCGGCTGGGTGTACGACGTACGTTGGCCGACCCCCGAACGCCTGGCGGCGAAGCGCATTGGATGAGCCCGGCTCCTTGTTGACCGGATCTTTGATGACCGGTCAACCGTCGGGCACCGCCATTATGGAAACCGTGACCGAACCCCGATCGCGCAGGCGCATGACTGGCAGGGAACGAAGAGAGCAGCTGATCCAGATCAGCCGTACGCTCTTCGCCGAGAAGGGGTTCGACGGGACCTCCATCGAGGAGATAGCGGCAACGGCCCAGGTCTCGAAGCCGGTGGTGTACGAACACTTCGGCGGCAAGGAAGGCGTCTACGCGGTCGTGGTCGACCGGGAGATGCAGAAGCTGCTCAGCATGATCACCGAGGCGCTGTCCGCCTCCCACTCGCTGATCAAGCTGGAGCGGGCGGCCCTGGCCCTGCTCCACTACATAGAGGAGAGCAGCGAGGGCTTCCGCATCCTGGTGCGCGACTCGCACGCCGCCTCGGGCACGGGCACGTTCGCGAGCCTGATCAGCGAGATCGCCAGCCAGGTCGAGGACGTCCTGGCCGACGAGTTCGTCTCGCGTAACTACGACCCCAAGCTGGCGCCGATGTACGCGCAGATGCTCGTCGGCATGGTGGCGCTGACCGGCCAGTGGTGGCTCGACGTGCGCAAGCCGGGCCGCGAGGAGGTCGCCGCCCATGTGGTGAACCTGGCCTGGAACGGCCTGACCGGGCTGAACCCGCAGCCGGCCATCACCGAGAGCGGGCGCGCCCACCCGACCGTCGTCGTGCCGCGCGCCAGCGAGAAGGAGCTGCGCGAGCTGGAGAAGGCCCGCGACAAGGAGCTCAAGGAGGCCGAGAAGGTCCGCCTGCGTGAGCTCAGGGAGGCCGAGAAGACCAGGGTCCGCGAGCTCAAGGAGCGCGAGAAGCTGCTGAAGGACGCCGAGAAGGCCCGCGAGCGCGAGGAGAAGCTGCGCCAGCGGGAGGCTCGCCTGGCCGAACGCGCGGCCAGGTTGGAGCAAATTGACCAGGCGGAATAAGCCGTTGCCGGGTCGTTCACGTTCTGTTCAACCAAATGGGGCATATTTCTCATATGTCCGCGGAACCACTTCGTCCTGAGAGCGATCTCCCCCTGCCACAAGAGAGGTTCCTCAACCGCGAGGAGAGCTGGCTGCAGTTCAACGAGCGGGTGCTGGAGCTGGCTGAGGACTCCTCTCTGCCCCTACTCGAACGCGTGCGCTTCCTGGCCATCTTCGCCAGCAACCTGGATGAGTTCTTCCGGGTACGGGTGGCCGGGCTGAAGCGGCGGATGGCCACCGGCCTGCTGCTCAGGACGAAGAGCGGGCTGAAACCGCGCGAGGAGCTGGCCCGGATCGCGGCGATCTCCGACGAGCTGGCCAAGCGGCACGCGGCGGTCTTCCACCAGCAGGTCTGCCCGCAGCTGGCCACCGAGGGCATCGAGATCGTCAGGTGGGACGACCTGGGCCGCGAGGAGCGTACGGAGCTGCGCAAACTGTTCAGGGAGCGGATCCGGCCGGTGCTGACGCCGCTGGCCGTCGACCCTGCACACCCATTTCCGTATATTTCGGGACTCAGCCTGAATCTGGCGGTCCTGGTGAGGAATCCGGCGAACGATCACACCGTGTTCGCGCGGGTCAAGGTTCCTTCGCAGCTGCCCAGGTTCGTCACTGCCTCCAAGGATCGGTTCGTACCGCTAGAGGATGTCATCGCGGCACACCTGGGGCAGCTCTTCAAGGGCATGGAGATCGTCCAGCACCACGCCTTCAGAGTGACCCGCAACGAGGACCTCGACGTGGACGAGGACATCACCGAGAACCTCATGCAGGCGCTGGAGCGGGAGCTGAAGAACCGCCGCTTCGGCCCGGCCGTACGGCTGGAGGTCGAGGACACCATCACGCCCGAGGTGCTCGATCTGCTGGTCGAGGAGCTCGAAGTCGCGCCGCACGAGATCTACCGGCTGGCCGGCCCGCTGGACCTGACCGGGCTGCACGCCCTCGCCGATCTGGACCGGGCCGAGCTGAGCTACCGGCCGTTCGTCCCCAGGGAGGCGGTGCTGGCGGATGACGACATCTTCGCGGCGCTGCGCGAGCGGGACGTGCTCCTGCATCACCCCTACGACTCGTTCGCCACCAGCGTGCAGCGCTTCATCGAGGCGGCGGCCGAGGACCCGAACGTCCTGGCGATCAAGCAGACCCTCTACCGGACCAGCGGCGAGTCCCCCATCGTCGACGCGCTGATCGACGCGGCCGAGTCGGGCAAGCAGGTCGTCGTGGTGGTGGAGATCAAGGCCCGCTTCGACGAGCACGCCAACATCGAGTGGGCGCGCAAGCTGGAGAAGGCCGGCTGCCACGTGGTCTACGGCGTGGTCGGGCTGAAGACGCACTGCAAACTGGCGCTGGTCGTACGGCAGGAGCCGTCCGGCGAGCTGCGTCGCTACTGCCACATCGGAACGGGCAACTACAACCCCAAGACGGCCAGGCAGTACGAGGACATCGGCCTGCTCACCGCGGACCCGCTGGTCGGCGAGGACGTCACGGACCTGTTCATCCACCTGACCGGCTACTCCAACCACTCGGCCTACCGCAGGCTGCTCGTCGCCCCGCACTCGCTGCGCGGCGGCCTGATGGCCAGGATCGAGCGCGAGATCGCCCACCAGGAGGCGGGCCGTCCCGCGCGCATCCGGATCAAGACGAACTCGCTGGTGGACGAGCCGCTCATCGACGCCCTCTACCGGGCGTCCCGGGCCGGCGTGCAGGTGGACCTGTGGGTGCGGGGCATCTGCACTCTTCGCCCAGGCATTCCAGATCTGTCGGAGAACATCCGCGTACGGTCCATACTCGGGCGCTTCCTGGAGCACTCCCGGATCTACGAGTTCGGCCTGGGCCGGCGGCCCGAGGTGTGGATCGGCAGCGCCGACCTGATGCGCCGCAACCTCGAACGCCGGGTCGAGTCCCTGGTCAAGGTGACCAGCCAGCAGCACAGGGCGTACCTCATCGAGCTGATGGACTTCGCCACCGCCGGCACGACAAGCGCGTGGCAGCTGAACTCCGACGGAACCTGGGTGCGACATCCGGGCGAGGACCTGCAGAGCCATCTCATCGGCACCCGCCGTTGGAGGACCATTGATGACTGACCCGCTCCGTGCCGCCGGAGCCGTGGTGTGGCGTGGTGACGAGCGCCGCCCCGAGGTGGCCGTCATCCACCGCCCCGCCTACGACGACTGGACCTTTCCCAAGGGCAAGCTGAAACACGGCGAGCACGTGATCACCGCCGCGCTGCGCGAGGTACACGAGGAGACGGGCCTGGTCACGGTGCTCGGTCGTGCCCTGCCGCCCGTCCACTACCTGATCACGGACCAGCTCAAGCGGGTCGACTACTGGGCGGCCCAGGCCACACCCGAGAGCGAGGCGTTCACCCCCGGCGACGAGGTGGACGAACTGCGCTGGCTGCCGCTCGACCGCGCCCGCGAGCTCCTGACCTGGGAGTGGGACGCGGGCCTGCTCCACTCGCTGGAGGCGGCGCCGCTCGAGACCGTCCCCCTCGTCCTGGTACGTCATGGCTCCGCGGGCTCCAGGCAGGCGTGGGAGGGCGATGACGCGCTGCGCCCCCTCGACACGGACGGCAGGGCACAGGCCGAGACCATCGCCCGGGTGCTGCCCGCCTACCGTCCCGAGGTCCTGGTGAGCTCGCCCAGCCTCAGGTGCGTTCAGACGCTCCAGCCGTACAGCGCGGACATCAGGACCGAGCCACTGCTCAGCGAGGAGGACCAGGACCCGGACAAGACGACCGCGCTGGTCGGGGATCTCAAGACGGCGGCGGCCGTGTGCAGCCACGGCAAGGTGCTGCCCGACCTCATCCAGTCGCTCAGCGGCAAGGACGTGAACCTGCGCAAGGGGGCGTTCGCCGTCCTGCACCGGCTGGGCGAGCGGGTCGTCAGCGTGGAGCGTTACCCGGCGTGACGGGTCACCAGGTGACGGGCAGTTCGGCGACCCCTTCGGTGATCCGCCCCTCGTTGCGCCGCAGCTCGTCGAACGGCACGGCCACCCGCAGGTCGGGGAAGCGCCGATAGAGCCGGCTGAACACCGCCTCCAGCTCGACCCTGGCCAGGCTGGCGCCGATGCAGTAGCGCGGGCCGTACCCGAAGCTCAGGTGCGCGTCACTGGACGTCCGGCCCACGTCGAAGGCGTCGGGGTCGGGGTAGATCCGCTCGTCCCTGTTGGCCGCGCCGGGCATGATCAGCACGGCTTCGCCCCTGCGGATCGTGACGCCGCCGATCTCGATGTCGTCGTGGGCGTAGCGGGGCAGGCCGTGCAGGCTGGGCGAGGCCATGCGGAGGATCTCCTCGACGGCGCCGGGCGCCCGCCCGGGGTCGGCCTTGAGCAGCGCGAGCTGGTCGGGGTTGGCCTCCAGGAACAGCACGCCGTAGTCGATGCGGTTCACCGTGGTCTCGTGCCCGGCGAACAGCAGCCCGCCGGCCAGCTGGGCGATCCTGCCGTCGTCGTCCAGCACATCGGCCAGATCCGACAGGACGTCCTCGCCGGGATCGTGCCGCTTGCGCTCGATGAGCCCGGCCATGTACGCGCTCAGCTCCTCGCGCGCCGCCATGCCCTTGGCCTCGTCCGCGACGTCGCCCATCCGGGCGGAGACACCGCTGAAGTAGACCCGGTCCTCGAAGGGGACGCCGAGCAACTGGCAGATGACCAGCACGGGGAGCGGGAAGGAGAGCTCGGCGTGCAGGTCGGCGGGCGGCGTGAGGCCGGCCAGGTGCTCCAGCCGCTCGTCGACCAGGGCACCCACGTGGTCGCTGAGCGCCTTCATCCGGCGGGCGGAGAACGAGGGCATGAACAGCTTGCGCATCCGCTCGTTGTCGGCCTTCTCGGTCGCGCTCTCGCCCTGGGGGCCGCCGAGCAGCGCGGAGCCGGAGACGCGGGCGGCCTTCTCCGGCTCGGGGTGCGAGCGCCCGAGCCGGGAGTCGGCGAACAGCTTGCGGGCGTCCTCGTAGCCGCTGACGAGCCAGACCTCACCCCCCACCCGGGTCCGCACCCGGGTGATGCCCTTCTCGGCCCGCAGCTCCCGATAGGCTGCGGGAACCTCGAGCGCGTCCTGTCGTTCGAAGGGTATGACTGGTAAGTCACTCATAGTAGTTTCCCGATGGCTTGCACTGTTTCGGCCCAGACTCTGGGGAAGTCCGCGTGTGCTCGCTCCGCCGTGCCGCGTTCGAGGCCGATGAGCAGGCCGTAGGTGAAGGTGTCCTCGCCTGCCTGCCGCGCGGTCTCCGCCTCCTTGGCCAGCGTCTCCTGCGCCACCACACCGTCCTGATGCGTTCCGAGCACCTCCTGCACGGCCGCGGCGTGCTTGGCCAGCTTGGCCATGCTCCTGCCGAGCGTGGGCTGGAGGGCTTCGGCGGTGTAGCGGGCGCGTTTGGCCGCCTTGCGTACGTCATGCATGGCGATCTCGCGGCGCTCGAGGTCGGAGATCGCCTGAGCGGTGTCGTAGGCCTTGGTCACCCGGTCCCAGCTACCGGCGGCCACGTCACTGAGCTTGTCCTCTGCCGGTTTCGCCGCGGCCTTGGTCAGCCTCGGCGTGGCCGCCAACGTGTCGAGGGCCTCGAGCAGCGCGTAGTAGCGCTCGCCGCTGAGGGCCTCCTTGATGCGCTCGTACGCCTCGTGCTCGCGCGCGAGCAAGTCCTCACCGAGCCTGGTCAGGATGGGGCCGGTGACCAGTTCGGGGGCCAGCACCGCCAGCTCGCGGGCGAACCTGGCCCTGATCACCTCCAGGTCACGGGCCTCGCCGAGCGTGGTGCCCAGCCAGCGCAGCTCGTCCTGGACCGGCTTCGTGCCGGTGACGATGGTGTCGAACGCCTTGAGCGCGCTGCGTAGCCTGCGGGCGGCGACGCGCATCTGGTGGACGGCGTCTTCTTCCGCTCTCCGTACTCGGGGATCTTGTGAGAGGAGGGCTGTTACCTGGCCTGCCAGGTAGTTAATAACGATCTGGCCTGCTGTGCCGTCTTTTGTCAGGGCCTGGGCGGGGGGTGGGGGTTCGAGGAGTCTGGCGAGTTTGCTGGCCGCCGCTGAGGGGGTGGCGCCGGCTTTCATGAGCCGCTTGCCGACCTTGGCCAGCAGGGCTTGGTCGCCTCCGAGGAGCTCCGCCTCCACCTCGCGCCACCGCGCGACCCTGGACTCGTCCGGCGCGTCCTGCTCGCCTTCCGCGGCCGGCCTGTCTGCCGCGTCCGGTTCACCGGCCGTGTCCGGCTTAGCTGCCGCGTCTGCCGCGTCTGCCGCGTCTGCCGCGTCTGCCGCGTCTGGCGCTTTTGGCCTGTTCAGCTGGTTCGGCTTGTTCGGCTTGTTGGCGAAGACCGTACCCTTGACGCGGTCGTCGGCGATCTCGACCAGTCCGGTCGGGCCGTCGTGCAGCAGCGTGACGGTCCGGCGGGTGTCGAGCTCGGCCACCACCTGGAGCTCGGCGCCGCGGGTGTAGGCACGGACGAGTTCGGCCAGCTCGGGGGGCACGATCTTGGTGCTCCGGGTGAGCGGGCGGGTGATCTCCTGGCGGACGCCCTTGGCCTTGGGCAGCTTCAGATGCCAGCCCGCGTCGTTACCACCGCGTCTTCGGCGCAGGGTGACGCCCCGGGTCGCCAGCCGCAGATCGGGCGTGTCGTAGTAGAGCGCCACGAGCTGATAGCTCTTCGGGCCCGAGATCTCCCCAAGCTTGCTCAGGTCGGGTATCGCGTAGTCGGGAGGAACGTCGAACTTGTCCTCGATTTCGATGCCCATAGCACCTCACAGCCCTGACCGATTTGGACAATCATGCCACCACTGGATGAACTTCACACTTCTGAAGTAGCTCGATTCTGTTCCCGACCGGGTCCATGAGGTAGATCCGGCGGTAGCCCGGGAGCAGGTCGTCGGGTGGTTCTGTACTGAACGCGTTGAGGTCGTCCACCAGGAACGCCGGGTGCGCCTTCCTTGCGGGCCGGAAGTCGTCCTCGATGCCGAGATGCACCTCCACGCCCTCGCCACGAAACCAGACGCCACCACGTTTGGCCAAATCAGGCGGCTTGGGGACCTCCTGGAGCCCGAGGACTCCGCCGTAGAACTCCCTCAGCAGCGGCTCGCTCCCCGCGGGCGCGGCGAGCTGGACATGGTGCAGGCCCTTGATCATTTCTGCGCCACCACGAAGATGCGCCGGAACGGAAACGGCGTGCCGTACGGCCTGGCCGGATAGACCTCGTCGAGCCGCTGCGCCAGCTCGGCCGTGAACCTCTTCTGCTCGTCGGCGTCCAGCCGGTCGAAGATCGGGCGCAGGGCGGTGCCGGAGATCCAGTTCAGCACCGCGTTGTCGCCCTCGAGCAGGTGGACGTACGTCGTCTCCCAGGCGTCGACCCGGCAGCCGCTCAGGAAGTCGACATAGTCGACGGCGTTGTCGACCGGGCGGCCCCGGTCGAAGTCGCCGAGCCGATCGGACCACGCGGGCGTGGCGCAGAGCTCGCGGATCGCCACGTGGCTGGGGGCGTCGAAGTTGCCCGGCACCTGGAAGGCCAGCCAGCCACCCGGGCTCAGCGACTCGATCCAGTGCTCCAGCACGTCGCGGTGCGAGGGCACCCATTGCAGGACGGCGTTGGAGACCAGCACGTCCACCGGCCGGTCGGGGCGCCACGTGGTGACGTCGGCGACCGTGGACCTGATCTGCTGGTACTGGCGGGCCTTGGTGATCATGGCTGGGGAGGCGTCGAAGCCGTCCACGGTAGCCTGGGGCCAGCGGCGGGCGAGTTCGACGGTGAGTTCGCCGGTGCCACAGCCGGCGTCCACGACATAATCGGGACTGTCGGCGCCGATTCTGGCGGTCAGCTCGAAGAACGGGCGTGATCGCTCGTCGGCGTACCTGGCGTATGTTGTGGGATCCCAGATATCTCTCGACATAGAGATTATTGATATCGAGATATGTATCTCGATGTCAAGACAGTACAATCTGACGCATGACGCAGGACGCGCTCCCCCCGATCTGGCGATCTCATGTCAAGGCGGTGTCGTGAACGAGGAGCCGCAGGACGAGGTCGACCGGCTGGTGGCGGCCTGGCGGACGGAGCGCCCGGACCTCGATGTCGAGCCGCTTCAGGTGCTGTCGCGGGTTTCGCGGCTGGCCAAGCATCTCGACCGGGCCAGGCGGGCCGCGTTCGCCGAGCACGATCTCGAGCCGTGGGAGTTCGACGTGCTGACGGCGCTGCGGCGGGCGGGCAAGCCGTACGAGCTGAGCCCGGGGGCCCTGATCCGGGCCACGCTGGTCACATCGGGCACGATGACGAACCGCATCGACCGCCTCGCCCAGGCGTCCCTGGTACGGCGGCGGCCGGACCCGGAGGATCGGCGGGGGGTGCTGGTGTCGCTTACTGAGAGCGGGTTGGCGCGGGTGGATGCCGCGTTCGCCGATCTGCTGCGACGCGAGCACGACCTGCTCGTCGCCTTGGCCCCCAACGACCAACTCACCCTGTCCGCCCTGCTCCGCACCCTCCTTGCCCCCTTCGACTCCTAACTCGTTCCGCAGGGCACGTCTCGCTGTGCTCAGCCGCTCTTCTCCGAGCCATGCTGAGCTCAGCGACTCTCCTCCGACCTCGCTGAGCTGAGCGGCTCTTCCGAGTCAGGAACCCCAGCCGCTCAGTCGCTCAGGCGGTCGGCGAGTTCGAGCCACTCGGCTTCGACTGTGTCCTTTTGGTCGAGGATGTCTCTGAGCTGGGCGTCCAGGGAACCTAGTTTGGCGTAGTCGCTGGCCGCGTCCGCCATTGCGGCGTGGAGCTTGGCTTCCTGGTCGCCCAG
Organism: Nonomuraea sp. NPDC026600; assembly: GCF_040638335.1. NCBI lineage: Bacteria > Bacillati > Actinomycetota > Actinomycetes > Streptosporangiales > Streptosporangiaceae > Nonomuraea > Nonomuraea sp. NPDC026600. The sequence goes on along the minus strand of NZ_JBEZYD010000021.1, from coordinate 164,889 downwards.
TCGGTCGAGTTGGCGTTCGAGGCGGTTCAGTTCCTTGCGGAGCTCTCGTTCTTCCTTGGCCGACATGCCCTCTTGGGTGGCTGCGGGCTGGATCTGTGCGGGAGTGGGTTGGAGTGAGGTGGTTCGCGCCGTCAGGGCGGTGCCCTGGGCTCGGCGGGCCAGGTATTCGTCCACGCCGCCCGGAAGGAACGAGAGCTTGCCGTTGCCCAGGAGGGCCACGCACTTGTCTGTGACACGCTCCAGGAAGTAGCGGTCGTGGCTCACCAGGATGAGCGTGCCGGGCCAGCCGTCGAGAAGGTCTTCGAGCTCGTTCAGCGTCTCGATGTCGAGATCGTTGGTCGGCTCGTCGAGCAGCAGCACGTTGGGGTCGTCCATGAGCAGCCTGAGTAGTTGCAGCCGCCGCCGCTCGCCACCCGACAGGTCGCCGACGACCTTCCACTGCGCCTCGCCCTTGAAGCCCAGGCGTTCGAGCAACTGGGAGGCGGACCACTCCTTCTTGCCGACCTGGATGTACTTGCGGATCTCCTCGACCGTCTCCAGCACCCGGCGGGTGGGGTCGAGTTCGGCCAGCTCCTGCGACAGGTGCGCCAGCCGTACCGTCTTGCCCCTGTTCATCCGGCCCGAGTCGGGCTGGACCGTGTCGGCGAGCAACCGGAGCACGGACGACTTGCCGGAACCGTTGACGCCGATCAGCCCGACGCGGTCGCCCGGCCCGAACTGCCAGGTGCAGTCGTCGAGCACCAGCGGGCCGTTGCCGGGACCACCGGCGTGCAGGGTGACGTCTTCGAGGTTGTACACGGTCTTGCCGAGCCGGACCGCCGCGAACCGCAGGAGTTCCACATTTTCGCGAGCCGGCGGCTCGTCGGCGATCAGCGCCTGGGCGGCATCCACCCGGAACTTCGGCTTCGACGTACGCGCGGGCGGGCCGCGCCGCAGCCAGGCGATCTCCTTGCGCATGAGGTTTTGGCGGCGGTCTTCGGCGGCCTGGGCGATGCGCGCCCGCTCCGCCTTCGCGAGCACGTACGCGGCGTAACCGCCCTCATACCGCTCGACTCGCCCGTCCACGACCTCCCAGGTCCTGGTGGAGACCGCGTCGAGGAACCACCGGTCGTGCGTCACGACCACCAGCGCGCTCTTACGTCCGGCCAGATGACCGGCGAGCCAGGCGATGGCCTCGATGTCGAGATGGTTCGTGGGCTCGTCGAGCATGATCAGGTCGTGCTCTTCGATGAGCAACTGGGCCAGCGCGGTACGCCGCCGCTCACCACCGGACAGATCCCCGGCCTTGGCCTCAAGGTCGAGATCACCGATGAGATTGCCGAGGATCTCGCGGACGCCCTGATCTCCCGCCCACTCGTGCTCGGCCTTCTCACCCAGCACGATCTCCCGGATGGGCATAGCCGGATCGAGCGCATCATGCTGCGCCAGCATGCCCACCCGCAGCCCCCGGGTATGGGTAACCCGGCCGTTGTCCGGCCGGACATCCGCCGCGATCACCGACAGAAGTGTGGTCTTACCGCCGCCGTTACGTCCGACGACACCTATGCGCTCTCCGACCTCGACGCCGAGGGAGACGTCGCTGAGCAGCGGCTTGGGCCCGTAGGCATGGGAAACAGACTCGAGATTTACCAGATTCATGGCCTTACCAGGGTATCGGCCCGCGCGACGCTGTGGTGACGACGCCAAGCCACCACCACCCCCAAACCCAGCCGCAGGCCAGGCGATCAGGCGAACAAGCGAGCGGCCAGGCGGTCGGTTGGGCGGGCGGGCTGTCGGGCTGTCGGGCGGTCGGGCGGTAGGGCGGGCCGTCGGGAGGTCGGGCCGTCGGGAGGTCAGTAGGGCGGGCCGTCGGGAGGTCGGGCCGTTGGTAGGGCGGACGAGCGGTCTGTAGGACGGAAGGGCCATTCATGCGGCTCCGCGCTGCCCGCTCCCCAGTCTGGCCGCGCTGCCATCCTTACCCGAACAGTCCCATCGCACCCTGGAGCGGGCGTAATGCGCTGATGGCGTTAGACCACTACCGCGCCCGGGACAGGGCCGTGGGCAGGGATGGCGGTGCGGGTGACGTTGGTGGTGGTGAGGGCGGTGGCCAGTCGGTCGGCGTGGGCGGCATCGGTCGCGAGGAAGGCGCAGGTCGGACCGGAACCGGAGACGATCGCGCCGAGTGCGCCGTACTGACGACCGGCTTCGAGGGTGCGGGCCAGTTGAGGGCGGAGCGTCAGGGCGGCGGGCTGGAGGTCGTTCGTCAGGTACGCGCCCAGCTTGCGGGCGTCTCCGGCGCCGAGCGCCTCCAGCAGGGGGTCGCTCAACTGCGGCCAGGGGATCTCGGCACTGGTCGCGGCTCTGAGCCGATCGCATTCGGCGTAGACAGCGGCAGTGGACAGCCCACCCTCCGCCACCGCGAACACCCAGTGGAACTGACCACCGGTCGGCAACTCGCTGAGCTGTTCGCCCCGGCCGATCCCCACCGCCGTGCCCCCGAGCATCGAGAAGGGCACGTCACTACCCAGATCGCCGGCGATCTCCATGAGATCTTCGAGCGGCAGGCCAAGCCCCCACAGCTCGTTGCACGCCACCAGAGCCCCCGCCGCGTCGGCGCTCCCCCCAGCCATGCCACCGGCCACGGGAATGGCCTTGTGGATGATCAGCGCCACACCATAAGTGCGGCCCGCGTGCTTGGCCAGGGCTCTTGCTGCCTGAATCGCGAGGTTCTCGTCATCGAGCGGGACCCGGTCCGCCCAGTTTCCCCCCACCGTGACGGTGATCGACTCGGACTCCTTGGCGACCACTTCGTCGAAGATCGATACCGCGTGAAACACGTTGACCAGGTCGTGATAGCCGTCTTCGCGGAGCGGTCCGACGGATAGCTGCACGTTGACCTTCGCGGGCACCCGTACGGTAACCGAACTCATCGATCTTGTGTCACTTTCGTCGCTTGGCGGGGTCGAGGACTCATGAGCTTATAGTGGCTCGCTTCCTGGTCACGCGTTTCTCGGCAGAAGTGGTGAAGCCCTGTATGGGACCAAGCCAACCCCCGTGCTCCTGGAGGTCAGTGACATACGCAGGGATTAAGGCGCTTGGACGGACCAAACGGCCGACCGGACCGACGGACGGACCGACCGACCGACCGACCGACCGACGGACGGACGGACGGACGGACGGACGGACGGACCGTCCGACCCACTGGTGGGACTGAAGGGTCCGGTCCTGGGCTGGGGGCATGGGGCTGAAGAGTTTGATCGTGGGTCGGGGTTTGGGGTCGAGGAGTCGGGCCGTAGGCAGGGGGGCGGGATCGAGGAGAAGGCCGTTTATATTCATATCGATCTTGATGTGCTGGATCCGGAGGTGTTCGCGAGCGTCGGGACGCCGGCGCCGGGTGGGCTGCGTCCTGATCAGTTGCTTGAGTTGGTCGGGGCGCTGGCGGAGCGGTTCGAGGTGGCTGGGCTGGGGATCGTGGAGTATGAGCCGGGCAGGCAGGAGGATCAGGAGCTGCTTGCGCCTCTGGTCGACGGGCTGGTCAGAGTCTGCGCCCGTATTTGAGTAGCCGGACCGCACCCAGGGAAGTGGGGGGCGGATGCGGTCCGAGTGTGCGGAGCCTGCTACGGGCTGTTCGTCAGCCTGGGCGTACGGCGCCTCGGTAGAGGGGGCGATAGTAGGTGGAGGTCAGGAACGGGGTTCTTCTGACTACGTCGCCGGTTTTGGGGGCGTGGATCATCATGCCTCCGCCCAGGTTGAGGCCGACGTGGGTGGGGTCACCGGTGCCACCGCCGAAGAAGAGCAGGTCGCCCTTGCGTAGGTCGCCGAGCGTGACTCTGCGGCCCTGGCGGAACTGGCTGCCCGTGTAGTGGCCGAGCCTTATGCCGGCTTTGGACCAGGCGTAGAGGGTGAGGCCGCTGCAGTCGAAGCCCTTGGTGTGGGCTCCTCTGCCTACGCCTGTGGTGGGGCCCGATGGTGCGCCGCCGCCCCATGAGAACGGGGTGCCCAACTGGTCGATGGCGGCTTCCGTTGCGATGTCGCCCTTGGTCAGGGGCTTGGTGGGGCTCGGCTCGGAGGGAGTGTCTCGGGGGGTCTTGGCTGGGGGGTTGGGGGCGGGGCAGGACTCTGGGGGCAGGGGGATGAGGACATAGATGGGCTGGTTGTCGTGTGCTACGCCATCAGGAGGTAGGGCGAAGAACGCCTCTGGTGGGATGGGGGTGTCCTGAGCGTGGTTCGTCTCGCTGTCGTTGGCTGCGGGTGGTTTGGCGGGGAAGGCGATCAGGCGGAAACACGGGGTGGTAGGCGGTTTGAGTGAGGTGGCGGTCGCGGCGGCCACCGGGCTGGGGAATGCGAGGAGGGCCGCGAGGGTACCGCCACCGATCGCGAGCCAGGTAAGAGCAGAGCGAGGGGCCACGGGGGCGGAGTGGGTGGCCGGGGCAGAGCGAGGAGCCGGGGCAGAGTGGGTGGCCAGGACGGCGGCGGCGTCGAAGACGGGGCTGGCGTCCGGGACAGGGCGGGTGTCCGGGACAGGGCGGGGAGTCAAGACGGGGCGGGGGGTCATAGCGGGCCTCCTGCGACGTGCGGAATGGAGGCCCCAGGATCTTGCGATTGGTTAGGGCGGCGGGGAGCCGAGCGGCGTTCTGTGGATAGCCGAGGCGCGAGGGCAAGACCTGTGGATAGCCGGGGCGCGAGGGCAGGGCCTGTGGATATCCAGGGGGCGCCGGAGAACGCGGGTCTCGGTGGATGGCAGGCGCGCCGGGCAAAGCGGCCTACAGCAAACGCGCCAGACCCACTCGATCTAGGGCTTTACTTCGGCGATCCGGGCGAAGGCCGTCACGTCGAGCTGTTCTCCCCTCTCCGAGGGGTCCACCCCAGCGGCCCGCAGCGCGACCTCGGCCTGGGCGGGGCTTCCTGCCCACGAGGCCAGCGCGGCCCGCAACGTCTTGCGCCGCTGCGCGAACGCGGCGTCGATCACCGCGAACACCTCCTCCCGCGACGCGGACGTCTCAGGCGGGTCCCGCCGGACCATGGAGACGAGGCCGGAGTCCACGTTCGGGGCGGGCCAGAACACCGTCCGGCCCACCGGCCCGGCCCGTCGTACGTCCGCGTACCAGGCGGCCTTCACCGACGGCACCCCGTACACCTTGGAGCCGGGCCCCGCCGCGAGACGGTCGGCCACCTCCGACTGGACCATCACCAGGCCCTTGCGCAGGGACGGCAGCGTCTGCAGAAGGTGCAGGACCACCGGGACCGCGACGTTGTAGGGGAGGTTCGCGACCAGGGCGGTGGGGGTGTGGCCCAGCAGGTCGGCGGAGGTGATGCGCATGGCGTCGGCCTCCACGACCGTGAGCCTGTCGCCGAGGCCGCGGTCGGCGACGGTTACCGGGAGTTGGGCCGCCAGTACGGGATCGATCTCGACGGCCACCACGTGCTGGGCCGCGGGGAGCAGCGCGAGGGTGAGCGAGCCGAGGCCGGGCCCGACCTCTATGACCACGTCTTCTGGGGCGAGTGCGGCGACTCTGACGATGCGTCGCACGGTTCCCGCGTCGATCACGAAGTTTTGGCCTAGCTTTTTTGTCGGACGAAGATTTAGCTTATCCGCCAAAATACGTATTTCTGTAGGGCCCAACAGGCTCATCATCCAACCAGTCTCCCGCATCGAAGAACCTGCGATGGCGGATGGGGGCACCCACAGGGGAGGATGGCGTGGAACAGGAAGGGACGTCCTTGATGGAGCCAACGGGCGCCGCGCCGCTCCGCCCGACGGATCTGCGAGAAATCGGCCCATACCGACTGCTCGGCCGACTCGGCGAGGGTGGAATGGGGACGGTGTTCCTGGCCAGGGCACCGACGGGGCGGTTCGTCGCGGTCAAGGTGGTGAAGGCCGAGTTCGCCAACCAGCAGGGGTTCGCGGACCGCTTTCACGCCGAGGTGGAGAACGCGCGGCGGGTGGCGTCGTTCTGTACGGCACAGGTGCTCGACAACGGCAACACCGGCGACAGCCGGCCGTACATGGTGACCGAGTACATCGGCGGCACCCCGTTGTCGGACCAGATCGCCAAGTACGGCGCGCTGGACCCGGGGCCGCTGCACGGCGTCGCGCTGGGAGTCGCGGCGGCGCTGGCGGCGATCCACGTCGCCGGGCTGGTGCACCGGGATCTCAAGCCGGCCAATGTCATATTGTCGCTGTCCGGGCCGCGGGTGATCGACTTCGGTATCGCCAGGGCGCTCGACAGGGAGACCGGGTTCACGATGTCCGGCGAGCTGCTGGGCAGTCCCGGCTGGTGGGCGCCTGAGCAGGTACAGGGGCACACGGTCACGCCCGCCGCCGATATCTTCGCCTGGGGCTGCCTGATCGCGTACGCCGGTAATGGGCGCCACCCGTTCGGGCGCGGCGACCCCATCACGCTCGCGACGCGCGTCCTGAACACGCCGCCCGACCTGGGCGCGCTGCCCGCGCCTCTCGACGAGTTGGTACGGCGGGCGACCGACATGGATCCCGCCCAGCGGCCCACGGCCCAGGACCTGCTGATCGCCCTGGTCGGAGGCACCGCTGCGCCCAAGCCCGCGGCGACGGCGGTCGATCCGCCGACCCTGGTGGCACCCGGGCTGCTCAACGACTGGGAGCCGCCGCAGAATGTGGTGAACGAACCCGACATCACGGCCACGTTCGCCACACCGCCGCCCAGCGACACGACGGCCAAGGGCCCGGCCGTGGCGACCGACGCACCCCAGCAGGGGTCCCAGCCGGGGTCCCAGAGACAACCGGAGCCACAGCAGGAGCCAGCCGATCTGCAAGAGCTGGCCCGCCGGGAGGAGCAGGCGGCCCGCGAGGAGCTGGCGCGCTGGGAGGTTCCGACCCCCCAGAAGCCGACCCCTCAGAAGCCGACCCCCAAGCAATCGACTCCCAAGACTGCCAAGAAGCCGAAAAAGGCCCGCTTAGCCGAGCAGGCCCCTCAGCCCGACGACGAGCTGAGCGTGCAGGCCCGCCAAACGGACCCGGGGCGCCAGGCCGAGGAACTGTCCACGGACGACACCCAGGCCCCCCTCCCCGGCCGCTCTCTCAGCACCCGCTGGCTCATCGCGGCCGCCGCGGCCGTGGCGGCCATCGCCGTAACCGTCGGCGTCCTCATCGTCACCTCCAGCCGCAACATCACGCCGCCCGCGAAGACACAGCCCCAGTCGGCGTCCGCCTCGGCGCGGCCCAACGACCTCGGCCACCGGTTCGCCCTCGGCAAGTCCTTCGACGACCCGCAGCTCATCGTCGTCGCGGCCCCGCAGTGCGGACTGAAGGAGTTCGAGGGCAAGACGCAGACCCAAGGCCAGCTGTGCGTGGTCCGCTGGACGATGCTGAACCCCGGAGGCGAACGCCAGGAGATCGGCGACCCGATCGTCTCGCTGCTCGACGACAGGGGCGGGCGCCACGACCCGGTGGAGCCCGCGTTCCCGGCGGTGATCACCGCGGGTGGCCGGATCGACAACGCGTTCGTGTTCGACATGCCGCTGTACCGCAAACCCGTAGAGCTGTCCGCCACCAGGCTCAAGAACGGCAACCAGATCGAGGTCCGGCTGTGAAGACGATCGGTGCGGCGCTCCTGGCACTCGCGCTCGCCGTGGGCGGCACGCTCGCCACCAGCACGGCCGCGACAGCCGCCACCAAGAAGGCCGCCTGCTCGGGTACGAGTGACTTCGACGGCGACGGCCTGGAGGACGTGGCGGTCGGCGACCCGTTCGCCGACGGCGGCAAGGGCGCCGTGCACATCCTCTCCGGGGACAAGGTGATCCCGGTTTCGGTGCCCGGCCTCCAGCAGGGCGACGCGCTCGGCTGGTCGGTGACGCTGGCCAAGGTCGATCCCGGCAACCCCTGCGCCGACCTGGTGGTGGGGGCGCCGTACACGGACGTCAACGGCGTCAAGGACGCGGGTGCGGTCTATGTCGTGTACGGCGGGGGCAGCCCGGCGCCGCAACGCCTGGTGGCTCCCGAGCCGCAGCGCGATGCCCACTTCGGCTGGTCCCTGGCGTCTCGCGGCAGCCTGGTGGCGATCGGCGCGCCGTACGAGGACCAAGCCCAGATCGCCGACGCGGGTTCCGTCTACGTGCGCGAGGGCACCGGTCGGCTGATCAGGATAAATCAGGACTCGGCGGAGGTGCCGGGCAACGGCGAGGTCGGCGACCAGTTCGGCTGGTCACTGGCCGTCGGGCCGGGCAACAGCCTGCTCGTCGGCGTCCCGTACGAGAACGACGACGGTGCCGGCCGCCAGGTCGACGCGGGCAAGTCCGACTCGGGGGCCGCGGTCCGCATCGACAACGTGCTGGCCTCGACGCTCTCGGGGGCCAAGATCGACTCGCCCACCAAGGCCGCCGGAGACAGGTACGGCTACGCGGTGGCGTACGCCGAGGGGGCCGGGTTCGCGGTGACGGCGCCGGGCCACGGCTATGTCCAGCTCTACGACCCGGCCATGCGCCCGACGAGGCGGGTGGGGCAGGGGGCGGGGTTCGGGTTCTCGATGGCCGCCTCGGCCGACGGCAAGGTGGCCGTCGGCGCGCCCTATGAGGGAGGCGTACGGGTGCTGTCGTTCAAGAACGCGGCCGAGGACAAGAAGCTCCCAACGTCGGACGGCCTGTTCGGCTGGTCGCTCGCGTACGGCGGCAACAAACTCTACATCGGCCAGCCCGACGCCGTGCCGGCCGGCAAGGTCCTGGTGCTGGCCCGCAACTCCGACGAGCTGCGTCCGCTCCAACCACCCGCTGGCGCCGACTTCGGCACCTCGATCGCCGGTTGACCCAACCGGCCGCGCACCGCCGCCGGTTGACCCAACCGGCGGCGCACCGCCGGGGCCGCGGGCTTACATCATGATCGCCTCAGGCCCGAACAACTGCTTGACGTCCGCGGCGAAGCTGGGTTCGGCGTTGACGGAGAACTCCGGCAGAGCACACACCATGATCTTCCCGGTCAGCCGCTGCACGTTGATCCGCAGCGGCACGTTGCCCTGGTGCAGCTTCAGCACGTTACGGAGTTCTTCCACTGCCTGCTGCGTGAGGCGTTCCTCGCGCACCTGGATGGTGATGGGATGTCCGGAGTCGCTGGTGATACCGGACACGTCGAGTGGGGTGAGGTCTTCCGCGAAGATGCTGATGGCGCCGTCGCGGTTGTTGACCTTGCCGCCGACCGACACCACGGCATCTCCGCGCAGCTCCGGCGCGTACAGCTCGTAGCTCCTGGGGAAGAACAGGCACTCGATGGCCGCGTCCATGTCCTCGACGGTGACGATCGCCCACACGTTCCCGGCCTTGTTGACCCGCTTGTCGACCTTGGTGATCAGGCCGCAGACCCGGACGTCCCCGCGGTCGTCACGGCCGCTTTCGAGGAGTTCGGCGATGGTGGTGTCCCGGTGGCGGGCCAGCAGCCGCTCCGTGCCCGCCAAGGGGTGATCCGACACGTACAGGCCGAGCATCTCCCGCTCGAAATCCAGTCGCGTCTTCTTGTCCCACTCCATGTCCGGAATCTGTACGGAGAACGCCGCCGTGCCCGTGTCGTCGCTCGGGCCGCCGAACAGCGAGTCCTGGCCGTGGGCCTCGTTCTTCTTGATGTCGATGACCGAATCGACCGCCGGCTCGTGCACCATGAGCAGCGCCTTGCGCTGGTGGTCGAGCGAGTCGAACGCGCCCGCCTTGATCAGCGATTCGATGACCCGCTTGTTGCAGACCGTCAGCGGCACCTTGCCGAGGAAGTCGTTGAAGTTCTCGTAGCGGTCCTTCTCGGTGCGGGCCTTCACGATGCCCTCGACGACGTTCTCACCGACGTTGCGGACCGCGCCCAGGCCGAACCTGACCTTGTCGTCGCCGACCGCGACGAAGTCGAGCTGGGATTCGTTCACGTCCGGGGCGAGCACCTGGATGCCCATCTTGCGGCACTCGGCCAGATAGACGGCTGCCTTGTCCTTGTCGTCCCCCACGGAGGTCAGCAGGGCGGCCATGTACTCGGCGGGGTAGTTGGCCTTGAGGTAGGCGGTCCAGTAGGCGACCAGGCCGTAGCCGGCGGTGTGGGACTTGTTGAAGGCGTATCCGGAGAACGGCAGCATGACGTCCCACAGTGCCTGGGTCGCCTCGGCGCTGTAGCCGTTGCCGTGCATGCCGGCCTGGAAGTTGGCGAACTCGGCGTCCAGGATCTCTTTCTTCTTCTTACCCATGGCGCGACGCAGCAGGTCGGCGCCGCCCAGGGTGTAGCCGGCCAGTTCGCGGGCGACGGCCATGATCTGCTCCTGGTAGACGAGCAGGTGGAAGGTCGGCCCGAGGATCGGTTCGAGCGCTTCCTTCAGTTCGGGGTGGATGGGGTCGATGTCCTGGCGGGCGTTCTTGCGGTGCGCGTAGTTGGTGTGCGCGTTGGCCGCCATCGGGCCCGGCCGGTACAGGGCGAGCACGGCGGCGATGTCCTCGAATCGGCTCGGCTCCATCAGCTTCAGGAGCTGCCGCATCGGGCCGCCGTCAAGCTGGAACACGCCCAGGGTGTCGCCGCGGGCCAGCAGCTTGTACGTGGGCACGTCGTCGAGCGGAAGGGTCAGGGTGTCGAGTTTGACGCCCCGGTTCTGCTCGATGATCTTGATGGCGTGGTCGATGATGCCCAGGTTCCGCAGCCCCAGGAAGTCCATCTTGACCAGGCCCATGTCTTCACAGGACGGGTAGTCGAACCCGGTGATGATCACGCCGTCCTTGTCCCGCATGTGCATGGGGATCAGGTCCAGCAGGGGCTCCGAGGACAGGATGACCGCGGCGGCGTGTACGCCGGTGCCGCGGATCAGGCCCTCGATGCCACGGCCGGTGTCGATGACCTTGCGTACGTCCGAGTCGTTCTCGTACAGGGCGCGGAGCTCGCCGCCCTCGTTGTAGCGGGGGTGATCCTCGTTGAAGATGTCGGCGAGCGGGACGCCCTTGCCCATGACGTCCGGCGGCATCGCCTTGGTGATCTTGTCACCCATGGCGAACGGGTAGCCGAGAATCCGGCTCGCGTCCTTGACGGCGGCCTTGGCCTTGATCGTGCCGAACGTGTTGACCTGGGCGGTCGCTTGGCTGCCGTACTTCTGCGTCACGTACTGGACCATCCGGTCCCGCTGACGGTCGTCGAAGTCGAGGTCGACGTCCGGCGGGTTGATGCGCTCGGGGTTCAGGAAGCGCTCGAACAGCAGGCCGTGCTCCAGCGGGTCGAGCTCGGTGATGCGGGTGGCGTAGGCGACGATCGAGCCGGTGGCGCTTCCTCGGCCCGGACCCACGGCGATGCCGTTGTCGCGGGCGTACTTGCAGATGTCGGCGACGACGAGGAAGTAGGAGGAGAACCCCATGGGACCGATGACCTTCATCTCGGTCTCATACCGGTCTGTCACCTCGGCGGGGATGGGCGTGCCATACCGCATCTCCAGGCCGCGCTCCACTTCCTGACGCAGCCAGGACTCCTGCGTCTCCCCCTCGGGCACGTCGGGGAACTGCGGCATCCGGTCGATGTGCTGGAACACATCGCTGTAGTCGCTCACCATCTCGGCCACGAGCAGCGTGTTGTCACACGCCTCGGGCAGGTCGGCGAACAGCTTGCGCATCTCGTCGGCGCTCTTGAGGTAGTAGCCCGACCCGTTGAACCGGAAACGGTTGGGGTCGTCCTTGTTCTTGCCCACACCGACGCACAGGAGGCTGTCGTGCGCGTCGGCCTGGTCCTCCGTCACGTAGTGGGAGTCGTTGGTGCCCAGAAGCGGGATGTTGAGCTGCTTGGCCAGCCGGAGCAGATCGGCGCGGACGTCCCGCTCGATGCTGATGCCGTGGTCCATCAACTCCAGGAAGTAGTTGTCCTTGCCGAAGATCTCTTGGTACTCGCCGGCGACTCTGACCGCCTCGTCGTACTGGCCGAGCCGGATCCGGGTCTGCACCGCGCCGGACGGGCAGCCGGTGGTGGCGATGATCCCGTTCGCGTGCTTGGAGATCAGGTCCTGGTCCATGCGGGGCTTGGAGTAATAGCCCTCGAACGACGCCAAGGAGGACAGCCGGAACAGGTTGCGCAGCCCGTCCGCGTTCTTGGCCCACATGGTCATGTGGGTGAACCGGCCGCCGCCGGAGACGTCCTTGCCGCCCTCACCGTCCGCCACGCCGGTCTCAGCGCGCTGTCCCCAGAAGACCGGCTTCTTCACGAACCGGTTCTCGGGGGCCACGTACGCTTCGATGCCCACGATCGGCTTGACCGGGCTGCCCTTCGCCACCTTCTGGAACTCGTACGCACCGAACATGTTGCCGTGGTCGGACATCGCGATGGCGGGCATCTGGAGCCGCTCGGCTTCCTTGAACAGCGGCTTCATCTTGGCCGCCCCGTCAAGCATGCTGTACTCGGTGTGCACGTGCAGATGCACGAAAGACTCGCTCACCCGTTCCCCTTACCTCGGCGCCGGCCCGACATCTCGAATGAGCCTATTCCGTCCCGTGAGGCTGTTGGGGCATTGGGCGCGAGGGGTCCGCACCTTGTTGCCGGCCTGTTGCCCACGCTGCGCTCTGGAGCGGTGACCGTGATGGGAGCCCGCTGCCCAACTCGCTGAATCGCCTGGTCAGCGACTAGCCGAACAGCCGTGACCCGCACTCCCGCCACTGGCCCTGCCACCGGCCGTCGACCAACTGGTAGAGGAGCTGCGCCCGATAGGTCTGCTCCTCCGCCGGCCAGGTGTGCGGCAGCCCGGTGCCGCCGACGGCCGCCCACATGGGCAGGCTGAATCCGTACATCCCGTAATAGGGCCCGGCGGGGTTGACCGCCAGCGGGTTGCCGTTCGACATGCACCGGGCCAGCTCCGCCCAGTTGAGCCCGGCCACAGCCACCGGTACGACCACGGTGTGCGGCGGCGGGGGCGGGCTGACCCTGATGACGGTCCCCTGCGACGGGAAGCTGTCGAGCGGCGGCCGTACCCGGTAGCCGCGGTGCAGCGGGATGCGGCGCTGCCTGAGCACCTCGCGGACGGTACGGCCGGTGGTCGTGGTCGCCATCCGGACGCCGCCCGTCTCGACGTACACCTCACGCCGCGTATACATCGAGAGCGATATGCCGGACAGCGGCACGTTCCGGCCCGGCGGGGCCGACAGCCGGCCGCCCGCGGAGCTGATGTCGAGCTCGGCCAGCGCGTCGCCGACGTTCGTGGCGGTCACCAGGTGCTGGGTGGTGCGCCCGTCGACGGTCAGGATGATGGGACGGGCGTGGCGCACCTCGATCCGCGTCCCGTCGACGAGCTGTTCCTGCCCGGCCGGCCGTACGGAGTCGCCGGATCCCACCGGCACCCCGGCCTCGCCGAGGACCTCCCGCACCGATCCGGCGAAGCTGCGCAGCGCGATCTGCTTGCCGTCGACGACCAGCACCACGCTCTTGACCATCGTCGCGACGGTCATGATCCCGCCCACGGCCATGGCCGCGAGCAGGCAGAACACCGATGTCCACGGCGAGCGCCAGGCAATCCGAGGGCGTGGAGCGCGCCTCTTTCCTCGCACGGTCGACCTCCGGTAGCGGCTGCGGGCGGCACGACGCTAGCGGCGCCCGTGCCGTCGCCTCCACCGGTTCACGGAAAGATGGTCACCACTCTCCGAAGACCGTGACTCCGTTGACGCTGATGGCCTCGCACAGCTCATCCGGATGGACTCCCTTGACCTCCGCCAGGCAGCGCAGGGTGAGCGGGATGAGGTAGGGCGCGTTGGGCTTGCCCCGGTATGGCACAGGCGGCAGGTAGGGGGCATCGGTCTCGACCAGCATGAGCTCCATCGGCGCGACCTGGGCCGCCTCGCGCAGGTAGGAGGCGTTCTTGTAGGTAACCGGCCCGGAAAAAGACATGAAATATCCGGCTTCGGTGCACTTTTTCGCCATTTCGGGATCGCCCGAGAAGCTGTGGAACACCACCACCGGCGGCGCGCCCTCGGCGGCCAGCACCTTCAGCACGTCGTCGTGCGCATCACGGTCGTGGATGACCAGCGCCTTGCCGGTGCGCTTGGCGATCTCGATGTGCGCTCGGAAGCTCGCGTGCTGGTCGTCCTTGGCCGCCCAGTCACGGTAGTAGTCCAGCCCGGTCTCCCCCACCGCCCGCACCTCGTCGCGCCCGGCCAGCGCCTCGATCTCGGCCAGCGTCTCGGGCGTGGCCGCGTGCGCCTCGTTGGGATGGATCGCGACGCCCGCGTAGATCCCCTCGTGCTCCGCCGCCGCCTCGGCGTTCCACCGGGAGGAGGGCAGGTCGTAGCCGATCGTGACGAGCCGGGTCACACCGACGGCGCGCGAGTCGTCAAGGATGCTCCGTACGCTCGCCGACGCCGCCTGCGCCGCCTGAGCCACCGGATCGCCCGAGGACGCCTGCCGGTTTCCGACCATGATGTCGAGATGGCAGTGACTGTCGAACACCGGCGCGGACAGCGGCTCCGGCGGGCTGGGAATCTTGCTCACGCCCTCTAAAGTAACCTCCATGCGCTTCGGCATCCTCGGCAGCACCCGGGCCTGGCGCGCGGACGGCGGCGAGGTGCCACTCGGCGGCCGGGCCCGGCGGGCCCTGCTGGCTCTCCTGCTCATCCGGCCTGGCGAGGTCGTCACCTACGACAGGCTCATCGATGTCCTGTACGGCGAGCAGCCGCCCAAGAACGCCCAGCACGCCCTGCACTCCCAGGTGTCGAGGCTGCGCGGCGACGGGATCATGGTCGAGCGGGCGGCCACGGGCTACCGGCTGGCCGTCGATCCCGGCGACGTCGACGCGCACCGGTTCCTGCGGCTGGCCGAGGCCGGGCGGCAGGCTCTCGACGCCGACCCGGACCGGGCCGCCGCGTTGCTGGGCGAGGCGCTGTCCCTGTGGCGCGGCGCCGCGCTCGCCGATCTCGACCCTGCGCATGCCGTACCCCTCGAAGAGCGGCATGTGGCCGCCCAGGAGGACCGGATCGAGGCCGAGCTGCGGCGGGGCGCGCACCGGGCGGCGATCCCGGAGCTCGGCGAGCTGATCGAACGCCACCCGCTGCGCGAGCGGCTGCGCGGCCAGCTCATGCGCGCGCTCAGCGCGGACGGCCGCCAGGCCGAGGCGCTGGTCGTCTACGAGCAGACCAGGCGGCTGCTGGCCGACGAGCTGGGCGCCGACCCGTCACCCGAGCTGTCCGGCCTGCACCAGAGCCTGTTACGCGGCGAGCTGGCCCGCCTGACACCACCGCCCGCCCCCGCGCCGGCCACCGCGCAGACCCCGCCCGCAACGACCACCCCTGGACCAGCCGAACAGACTGCACGCGCCCCGGCCACCGCTGGACCAACCGGACAGATCGAGGTCGCGTCCGGCAGGTCGGGGATGCCGGTCCGGCTCACCAGCCTGGTTGGCCGGGCCTACGATTTGGCCGCGGTCGGCGCGTTGCTCGAGTCGGCCCGGCTGGTGACGCTGCTGGGACCGGGCGGCGCGGGTAAGACGCGGCTGGCGGTCGAGGTCGCCGGGCCGCGTCCCGACACCTGCCTGGCCGAGCTGGCCTCCCTGACCGAGGGCGCCGGGCTGCCGCAGGCGGTGCTGGGCGCGCTAGGCGTGCGTGAGGGCGGCCTGCTGACCGGTCCGGCCGAGCCCTTGACCGGCCAGGCCGCAAGCTCGGCCAGCCAGGCCGCAGGCTCGGCCGAGCCCGCGGCCCTGTCGCGGCTGATCGCCGCACTGGCCGAGCGCCCGCTGCTGCTCGTGCTCGACAACTGCGAGCACCTGATCGAGGACGCCGCCGCCCTCGCGGAGCGGTTGCTCGCCGCCTGCCCCCACCTGCGCATCCTGGCGACCAGCCGCGAGCCGCTCGGCATCACGGCCGAGCACCTCTGGCCGGTACGCCCGCTCGCCCCCGCCGACGCCGTCCGCCTCTTCACCGACCGGGCGACGGCGGTCCGCCCGGGTTTCACGCCGGACGAGACGGTCGAGCGGATCTGTTCCGCGCTGGACGGCCTGCCGCTGGCGATCGAGCTGGCCGCCGCCCGCATGCGTACGCACGAGGCCCCCGAGCTGGCCGAACGCCTCGCCGGCACCGACCGCTTCCGGCTGCTGTCACGCGGCAGCCGTACCGCCGACGCCCGGCACCAGACGCTCCGCACGGTCGTCGCGTGGAGCTGGGAGCTGCTCACCGAGCCCGAACGCGCGATGGCCGCCCGCCTCACGGTCTTCTCCGGCGGCGCCACCGCGACGGCCGCCGCCGAGGTCTGCGGCCTGCCCGACGCCGAGGAGCTGCTCGACTCGCTGGCCGACAAGTCGCTGGTGACCGTCACGAACGGCCGCTACCGCATGCTGGAGACCATCCGCGCCTTCTGCGCCGAGCAGCTCGCCGACGAGGCATCCGTACGCCGGGCGCATGCGACGTACTTCCTCGGCCTGGCGCAGGAGGCCGATCCGCACCTGCGCGCGGCCGAGCAGCTCGACTGGCTGGAGTCGCTGTCCGCCGAGCACGACAACCTCCGTACGGCCCTGCGCTGGGCGGCCGAGACGGGCGAGGTGCGGCTCGGCATGCGGCTGCTGGCGGCGCAGTCCGCCTACCTGTGGATGCGCGGGATGCGCGGCACCGCCACGGCCTCGGCCGTGGCCCTGCTGGAGGCGGCCGGGCCGGCGCCGGATCCGGAGCTCGGCGACGCGTACGTGCTCTGCCTGCTGACCGTGGCCGGCGACGAGGCGGCCGGCGGGCTGTGGGCCCGCCACTCCGCCGCGGCCGACGCGATCGTGTCGGCTGGAGAGGGGGCGCGGGAATACCCGGTTCTCACGTTCCTGTGGCCGATGATCACGGCGGCCGTGCACGCCCCCGAGCCGACACTCGCGGTGCTGGTCAGGGCCACGGAGAGTCCCGACCCGTGGGAGCGCGGCATGGCCCGGATGATGTGGGCCTATTCGCTGATGGCCCGCGGCGAGTACGCCCGGGCGCAGGCCGACCTGGTCTCGGCGCTCGACGCCCTGCGCGCGCTCGGCGACCGCTGGGGGTCGATGATCTCGCTCGACGCGCTGGCCTTGCTGGCGGGCACGCACGGCGACCGGGCCACCGCGCTGGCCCGCACTGACGAGGCGATCGTGCTGGCCGAGGAACTGGGCGCGACCGAGGACCTGGCCGATCTGCTGTGCAACCGGGGCGATCACCGCCTGCACGCCGACCCTGCCGCCGCCAGGGCCGACTACGAGCGGGCCGCCGAACTGGCCCGGCGCGTGGGCGTGCCGACGAACGTGGCGTCGGCGCTGCGCGGGCTCGGCGACGTGGCCCTGGAGGAGGGCGACCTGATCAGGGCGCGGGAGCTGTACGAGGAGGCGCTGCGGCGGTCGGATCCCCGGTGGCTCAGGAGTACGGGCAGCAGGATCCGGCTCCTGGTCGGTCTGGGACGGCTCGCGGAGGCCGACGGCGACCCGCACGCGGCCGGGGCCTGGTACCGGCAGGCGGTCGAGGCCGCGGTCGCGACGGGCGCGATGTCGGAGAGCGCCCGGGCGTTCGAATCGCTCGCCCGGCTCGCGCTCATCGGAGACGGCGATGCTTGGCCGGCCGCCAAGCTGCTGGGGGCCGCCACCGCGATGCTCGGCGGGACCCGGCTCGACACGCCCGTGGCCGCGGACGTCTCCGCCCGGGTGCGGGCCGTCCTGGGCGACGAGGCGTACCAGCGGGCCTGGAACGAAGGCGCGGCGCTCACCCACTTCCAGGCGGCCCTCCTGGCGGGTGTGTCCGACGCGGCGATCGACTCCTCACCACTGCGCCTGATCGGCATCCTGCCCGGTGAGCTCGGGGTGAGAGAGCGGTGAGGTCGGGGTGAGCGTGCCCCGCGAAGCTCGGCTGCATGGACATTCTGCTCTCCGGCGCCAGCGTCGCCGGCCCTGCCCTGGCCTACTGGCTCAACCGCTCCGGACACTCCACCACGATCGTCGAACGGGCGCCCTCCCTGCGTGACGGCGGCTACTCGGTCGACTTCCGCGGCGATGTCCACCTCACCGTGCTCCGCAAGATGGGCATATTTCAGGAAATCCAGCGACGGCAGACCCACATGGGCGCCATGTGGAACGTCAACGAGGCGGGCAAGAAACTGAGCGCCCTGCCGGCCGACCTGTTCGCCGGCGACGTCGAGATCCTGCGCGGCGACCTCGCCGAGATCCTTTACGACCTGACCAGGGACCACACCGAGTACATCTTCGACGACTCCGTCGCCGCGCTCGACGAGGACGCCGACGGGGTCACGGTCACGTTCGAGCGGGGTCAGAGCAGGCGCTTCGACCTGGTGGTCGGCGCCGACGGCCTGCACTCGAAAGTGCGTGAGCTGGCCTTCGGCCCCGAACGGCAGTTCATCTCGTCCCTGGGCCTGTACTGCGCGGTCTTCACGACGGAGAACTACCTCGGTCTCGACTACAGCGGCCAGGCCTACGGCACACCGGGCAGGATGGTCGCCCTCTACAGCGCCAGGCAGAACACCGAGGCCAAGGCCATGTTCTGGTTCGGCTCGCCGGAGCTGACCTATGACCGGCGCGACACCCGCCAGCAGCAGGACCTGCTGGAGCAGGCTATGGCGGGCGTCGGCTGGGAGGCTCCCCGGCTGCTGCGCGACATGCGGCGGGCCGGCGACTTCTACTTCGACGCCATCGCCCAGGTGCGGATGGACCGCTGGTCACGCGGCCGGGTGGTGCTGCTCGGCGACGCCGCCTGGTGCCCCTCGCCGCTGTCGGGCATGGGCACCGGGCTCGCCATGGTGGGCGCGTACGTGCTGGCGGGCGAGCTGGCGGCAGCCCGCGACCACCAGACCGCCTTCGCCGGGTACGCGGCGGCCATGCGCGACTACGTGCTCGCCTGCCAGAAGATGGGCGAGGGCGTCAGCAAGCTCATGGTGCCGGAGAGCAGGTTCATGCTCTGGTTCATGAACCAGAACTACAAGCTGCTGCCGTACCTGCCCTGGAAGGGCCTGATGGCGCGGTCCGCGCGGAAGACGGCCGCCGCCATCAGGCTCAAGGACTATGAGATCAGTCGGCCAGCCGGGCCAGCTCCTCGTCCACGACCTTCGGGTCGAGCTTCTTGAACAGCGGCACGGGCGGCGCGAGCGGCGTGCCGGGCTTGATCTGCCGGTGCTCCCACTGGGCAGCGCCCTGGTAGTCGCCGGTGATCACCGGGTAGGGGGTGCCACCGTCCTCGTCGACGTCGTGCATCTCCGGCATGCCGGCCCAGACGCCCTCGCCGCCGAGCATCGCGTGGACCTTGTTGGACGAGCCGGGCAGGAACGGCGTGAGCATCGTCTTGGCGTCGTCGACCACCTGGAGGGCGACGTGCAGGATCGACTTCTGCCGCTCCGTGTCGTCCTTGAGCTTCCACGGCTCCTGCTCGGCCAGGTAGCGGTTGGCGTCGCGGACCACATCGAACGCCTCGGTGATGGCGTTCTTGAACCGCGAACGGTTGAGCTCCGCGCCGACGGGCCCGAAGGCGTTGCGCGAGCGCTCCAGCAGTGCCCGGTCGGCGTCGGTCAGCTCGCCAGCCTCGGGAATCGCGCCGAAGTTCTTGGCCGCCATGGAGATCGACCGGTTGACCAGGTTGCCCCAGGCCGCGACGAGCTCGCCGTTGTTGCGGTTGACGAACTCCTGCCAGGTGAAGTCGGTGTCCTGGTTTTCCGGGCCGGCGACGGAGATGTAGTAGCGCAGCGCGTCGGCGTCGTAGCGGGCCAGGAAGTCGCGGACGTAGATGACGATCTGCCGGGAGGAGGAGAACTTCTTGCCCTCCATGGTCAGGAACTCGCTGGAGACCACCTCGGACGGCACGTTGAGCGCACCCAGCGACCCCGGTGAGCCGTCCCTGGCGCCCACGCCGCTGTAGCCGTACAGCATCGCGGGCCAGATCTCGGCGTGGAAGACGATGTTGTCCTTGCCCATGAAGTAGTAGCTACGGGCGTCGGGGTTCTGCCACCACTGGCGCCACGCGTCGGGGTCGCCGGAGCGCCTGGCCCACTCGATGGAGGCGGACAGGTAGCCGATGACGGCGTCGAACCAGACGTAGAGCCGCTTGTTGGGCTGGTCGCGCCAGCCGTCGAGCGGGATCGGCACGCCCCAGTCGAGGTCGCGGCTGATCGCCCTCGGCTGCAGGTCGCCGAGCAGGTTGAGGGCGAACTTGAGCACGTTGGGCCGCCACTCGCCCTGCTTGGACTGCAGGTAGGAGCCGAGCACCTCGGCGAAGGCCGGCAGGTCGAGCATGAAGTGCTCGGTCTCGGTGAAGATCGGCGTCTCGCCGTTGATGCGGCTCTTGGGGTGGAGAAGCTGGATCGGGTCGAGCTGGTTGCCGCAGTTGTCGCACTGGTCGCCGCGGGCACCGTCGTAGCCGCAGATGGGGCAGGTGCCCTCGATGTAACGGTCGGGCAGGGTGCGTCCGGTGGACGGGGAGATCGCGCCCATCGTGGTCTTGGGGAAGATGTAGCCGTTGTCGTAGAGGCCCTTGAAGATCGCCTGCGTGACGGCGTAGTGGTTCTTCGTCGTCGTGCGGGTGAACAGGTCGTAGGACAGCCCCAGGCCGGTCAGGTCTTCGGCGATCACCCGGTTGTAGCGGTCGGCGAGCTCGCGGGCGGTGACGCCCTCCTTGTCGGCCTGCACCTGGATGGGCGTGCCGTGCTCGTCGGTGCCGGACACCATCAGCACCTTGTTGCCCGCCATCCGCTGGTAGCGGCTGAAGACGTCGGACGGCACGCCGAATCCGGATACGTGCCCGATATGGCGAGGGCCGTTAGCGTACGGCCACGCTACGGCGGTCAAGATGTGCTGGGACATACGCCCAAGCCTACGGTGCGACCGTGGTCGCCTCGCACCGAATCCCGGCACGAGGCGAACGATCAACGCGTCGTGGACTCTTCGCGGGACACGGCCTCGGCCGCCTCCTCGGCCACCTTGGCGGCGACGTCTATCGAGCTCTCGCGGGTGCGGCGGATGCCCAGGATGCTGATGAACAGCGCCGCGAAGATGGTCTGGAAACTCATGATGAGCGCCGTCGCCGACGGCACGACGATGCGCAGCGACTCACGCGGGTCGAGCGAGCCGAAGCTGCGGACCTGCCAGTGCGACAGCGACATCACCAGGCCGACGAGACCGGCCAGGGCCAGCAACCCGCCGACCACCAGGCCCTTCTCCAGGGTGACGATGTCGATGAGCTTGCGGACGCGTGTCGACTCGGGCAGGAAGCCCTCCTCGGCCGCGTAGACCTTGGTGAACAGCGCGAACAGCGCGGCCTGGAAGCCGATCACCACCGCCGCCGACGCCCCGACCAGGGTGTCGACGTCGAAGGCCAGCTCGCCGATCTCGACGGGGCCGAACGTCAGCGCCGTGCCCGCGACCAGCCCGATGATCATGAGCAGCAGGCCGGGGTAGAAGAACAGCCACTTGGGGCTGTACAGCATCAGGAAGCGCAGGTGGCGCCAGCCGTCACGCCAGGAACGCAGGTGCGGCGGCCGGGAGCGGCCGTCGGGCGACAGCGTCGTGGGCACCTCGCGCACGTCGAGGCCGGACAGCGTGGAGCGGACCACCATCTCGGAAGCGAACTCCATGCCGCCCGTCTGCAGCTGGAGCCGCAGGATCGAGTCGCGCCTGAAACCGCGCAGGCCGCAGTGGAAGTCGCCGATGGCCGACGGGAAGAACAGCCGGCCGATGAACGACAGCACCGGGTTGCCCAGGTAGCGGTGGAGCGGCGGCATGGCGCCAGGCGCGATGCCCCCCTTGAACCGGTTGCCCATCACGAGATCGGCACCGTCGCGCAGTTGCTCGACGAACGGGAGCAACGAGGTGAAGTCGTAGGAGTCGTCGGCGTCGCCCATCATGACGTATTTGCCACGCGCGGCACGGATGCCGCCCATGAGCGCGTTGCCGTAACCCTTTTCATCGACGTGGACGACGCGAGCGCCGGCGTCACGGGCGAGCTGCTGCGAGCCGTCCGTGCTGCCATTGTCGGCGATCAGGACTTCGCCCTCGATGCCGTGCTCTTCCATGCACGCCAGTGCCTTGCGTACACAGACTTCCACGGTCTCCGCCTCGTTGAGGCAGGGCATGACCACCGTCAGTTCCACGTCTCAACCCTTCAGTTAAGGCTCTTCCAGCCCACCATCATGCCCTGTGCCCGAGGATGGTCGGGTCAAGTCCTAAAAACGACTGGCATTCTTTACAGCATGGTGAGCGCTGCGGAGATTACCCCTGTGGACCCCTCCGCCCCTGGCCGGCCGGCCCGCGCGCTGGCGTTCCTGGGCCGTCATCGGGTGTTCGCCGCCGCATTCGCCGTGGGCGGGGTGCTGCGGCTCGTCACCATGCTCGGCTACGGCCCGGCGATGTGGTTCAACGACTCCTACGAGTACGTCTCCGTCGCGCTCCACCCCAGGCCACACCCCATCAGGCCCGATGGTTACGGGTTCTGGCTGCTGCTGCTCAAGCCCTTCCACAGTTTCTCTTTGGTAACCCTCTCCCAGCATCTGATGGGCCTGGCCACGGGCGCGCTCATCTACGCGTTGCTGCGCCGGAAATTCGGCCTGCCGAAATGGGGGGCGACGCTGGCGGCCGTCCCGGTGCTGTTCGACGCCTACCAGATCCAGCTCGAACAGCTCATCATGTCCGACACGCTGTTCACGCTGCTGGTCGTGGGCGTGGTCACGATGGTCCTGTGGAACAGGCGGATGTCGTGGAAGCTGGGCGTGGTCGTCGGGCTGCTGCTCGCGCTGACCGCGCTGACCCGTTCGATCGGCCTGCCGATCCTCGTCCTGGTCGTCGCCTACCTGCTGATCAAGCGGACCGGGTGGAAGGCGATCGTGGCCGTGATCATGACTTGCGCGGTTCCGGTCCTCGCCTACATGGGCTGGTTCTCAACAAATTTCGGTAAATTCGCGATGACCAACAGTGACGGGCTCATCCTCTATATGCGTACGGCGATCTTCGCCGACTGCAACAAGATGCACATCGACAAATACAGGGAGCTCCAGATGCTCCTGCTGTGCATCAACGACCCCGTCAACCAGCGCAAGGACTACGCGCAGTGGTACCTGTGGGGTCAGGGCAACGGCGACGGCCAGGGCACCGGCGAGGTGCTGCACCGCTGGGGCGCGGGCAAGAAGTTCACCGACATCACCAACGAGGCCGCCAGCGCGTTCGCCACGCGGGCGATCGTCTCGCAGCCCGGCGACTATCTGAAGGTGGTCGCCCGCGACTTCTTCCGCGCCTTCAACTGGGGCAGGCCGCGCTTCCCGGACGAGAAGACGTACAACATGTATCGCTTCATCCCGTTCTACGAGCTCGATGACGGCGGCAATCCCAAGCGCCTGCCCCAGTGGCCCTCCTTCCAGGGCCGGACCGACACCGACGCCTACACCTACGAGCAGGGCCCGCCCGAGACGAAGATCGTCGCGCCCTGGGCGCAGATCATGAGCGGCTACCAGCAGGTGGTCTACCTGCCCGGCATCGTGCTGGGCGGCGTGATGCTGATCGGCCTGTACGGCACGGTGGTCCGCTGGCGCAGGTTCGGCGGGCCGGTGATCCTGCCCTGGCTCGGCGCGTTCGGCCTGCTGCTCGCACCCGCCGCGACGGCGGAGTTCGACTACCGCTACGTTCTGCCAGCGGTCCCTCTGGCCTGCATCGCGGCGGCGATCACCCTGCGCCGCGGCATCACTTGGGAGCGGGTACGACCCAAGAACGCGTCAGCATCCGAGCCCACCACTGTGCCTGCGTGAGCGTCTCGGCCACCAGCACCGGATAGAGCCACCAGAAGTTGATCAGCACGATCAGCGTGAACGCCCCCACGGCCGCGGCCCCCACCGCCCGCCGTACGGGTGAGGCGCTCTCCTTCCCGATCGCCAGCCCCGCGACCAGGACGAGCGCCAGCACCATGAACGGCACCACGGGGATCATGTAGAAGAGGTACATCGTCCGCTTGTCGGCGATGGCGTAGTAGAACCACGGCAGCCAGCCGGCGGCGTAGGCCAGCAGCACCGCGCCGGCCCGCCAGTCGCGCGTGGCGACGTACCAGGCGATCAGGCCCAGCAGGGCCAGCGCGGCGGCGTACCAGAGCACGGGTGTGCCCGCCCCCACCACGGCCTGCGAGCACTTGTCGGCCCCGCACGCCGAGCCCGGCAGGTCCGTCGGGTAGAAGAAGGAGACCGGCCGCATCATGATCGGCCAGGTCCACGGATCCGACATGTACGGGTGGTACTCGTGCAGGCCGGTGTGGTAGCCGAGCACCTGCACCTGATACTTCAGCCACGACCGCACTGAGTCGACGACGAAGAACATCGGCCCCGACGACGTCGCCTGGTCCCAGTTGCGCCCGTAGCCGCCCGCGGTGACGAACCACCCCGTCCACGAGGCCACGAAGGTCAGCGCGGGCACCAGCCCGAGCGCCGCCAGCCACGACGGCGCGTCCAGCGAGAGGGCCCCCTGGTACGGCCGGCGCAACCCGACGGCCCGCCTGGCCCCCATGTCCCACAGCAGGCTCATGACCGCGAACGCGACCAGGAAGAACAGCCCCGACCACTTCACCGCGCAGGCCGCGCCCAGGCAGACCCCGGCGGCCAGCCGCCACGGCCGCAGGCCCAGCCGGGGCCCGGCCGGGGTGAGCGGGGAGCTGTCGTACCAGTCGGCCAGCCGCTGCCGCGACCAGTCGCGGTCGGCCACCAGGCAGGCGAACCCGGCCAGCACCCAGAACATCAGGAAGACGTCCAGCAGCGCCGTACGCGACAGCACCAGGTGCAGCCCATCCAGCGAGAGCAGCAGCCCGCCCAGGCAGCCGAGCAGCGTCGAGCGGGTCATCCGCCGCGCCACGCGGGCCAGGATCAGGATCGACAGCGTCCCGGCCAGCGCGGCGGCGAACCGCCAGCCGTACGGGTCCACCCCGAACAGCCACTCCCCCAGAGCGATCATCCACTTGCCCAGCGGCGGGTGGGCGACGAACGAGGCGCAGTCCGTCGTAGTGGGGCAGTGCTTGAAGATGTCCAGGTTGCCGGCCATCAGCCGGCGGTCGGCCACCGGGTTCTTGGCATCGCCGAGCGTGACCCGCTCCACCCCGAACCTGAGCAGCGAGTAGGCGTCCTTGAGGTAGTACGTCTCGTCGAAGACGACGGCCCGCGGCTCGCTCAGCCTGACGAACCTGAGTATCCCGCCGAAGAGGGCGACCGCGATCGGTGCCAGCCATCCCCACAGGACGGTGCCCTGCATCGGCGGGACCAGCCTGCGCGCGGAAGACCCCCAATTCTTCACGATGTGCACCCTATGGCGTGGGTGATCTCCTGTGAACCGCGTCGTAGAGCTCCCGCTTGGGCAGACCCGCCTCCTTGGCCACGTCGATGACGGCCACCTTGCGCTGCTCCCCGTCGGCCACCCGGCGGTCCACCTCCGCGACCAGCGACTCGATGTCGGGCTCGGTGTCGGCCATGACGTGACCGGCGACGACCACGGTGATCTCGCCCTTGACGCCCGCCGCCGCCCAGGCGGCCAGCTCACCCAGGCCGCCGCGCCGTATCTCCTCGTAGGTCTTGGTGAGCTCGCGGCAGACGGCGGCCTTCCGGTCCTGACCGAACGCCTCCGCCATCGCCTCCAGCGAGCTCTGGAGCCGGTGGGGCGCCTCGAAGAACACCATCGTGCGCTCCTCCTTGGCCAGCGCCGCCAGGCGGCGGCCGCGCTCGCCCGGTTTGCGCGGTGGGAAGCCCTCGAAGCAGAACCGGTCGCTCGCCAGGCCGGAGACGGCCAGCGCGGTGGTGACGGCGCTCGGGCCCGGCAGCGCGGTGACCGTGATGCCCGCCTCGACCGCCAGGTGCGTGAGGCGGTATCCGGGGTCCGACACGCCCGGCATGCCGGCGTCGGTGATGACCACCACCGTCCGCCCCTCCTTGAGGATCTCGACGAGCTCCGCCGCACGTCCGGCCTCGTTGGCGTCGTAGTAGGAGACCACCCGCCCGCCGATCTCCACGCCGAGCTCGTTGGCCAGCCTCCGCAGCCGTCTGGTGTCCTCCGCCGCCACCACGTCCGCCTTCTCGAGCACCTCGCGCAGCCGCGGCGAAACGTCACCCGCCTGTCCGATGGGGGCCCCTGCCAGCACCAACCTGCCCTCTACTGTCACCCGGCCATTGTGGCAGGGCATGCCGATAAGACCCTGTTTCCTGGGTAAGCACTGGCTTGAGGCCCGTACGATGTCCGAATGGCGGTGACCGATTTCCCGTACGAAACCTTTGGCCAGTCGAATGGCCAACCGGCGGCGGACGAGAGCAGTCCCGGGACGCGATCCTTCCGAGATCGCCTGGTCCCGCCGATGCGCGGCAGCGTGTTGTGGGGCTGGCTGGGGCCGCTGCTCGTCACCCTGTTCGGCGGAGTGCTGCGCTTCATGGGGCTCGGCCACCCCAACGCCGTCGTCTTCGACGAGACCTACTACGCCAAGGACGGCTTCTCGCTGATCACGTGGCTCGTGGAACGGGTCACGATCAAGGACGCCGACAAGGCGCTCATCGCCGGCAACACCGACATCTGGCAGAAGTGCACCGAGGCGACGCTCGACAAGTGCGCCTCCTACGTGGTCCACCCGCCGCTGGGCAAGTGGATGATCGGCGCGGGCGAGTGGCTGTTCGGCATGAACCCGTACGGCTGGCGGTTCGCCGCGGCGGTCATCGGGACGCTGTCGATCCTGGTCCTGGCCCGCGTGGCCCGCCGGATGACCCGCTCGACCCTGCTCGGCTGCTTCGCCGGGCTGCTGCTCGCCCTCGACGGGCTGCACTTCGTGCTGTCGCGTACGGCGCTGCTGGACGTCTTCCTGATGTTCTGGGTGCTGGCCGGGTTCGCCTGCCTGGTGGTCGACCGCGACCGGGCGCGCGAGCGGCTGATCGACTGGTACGAGACGTCGCCGCTGTCGCCGCAGGGGCCCTGGCTGGGGCTGCGGCCGTGGCGGATCGCCGCGGGCCTCTGCCTCGGGGCCGCCATGGCGGTCAAGTGGTCGGGCCTGTTCTTCGCGGTGGCCTTCGCCGTCATGTCGCTGCTGTGGGACTTCGGCGCGCGGCGGGCCGTCGGCCTGCGCCAGCCCTATGCCGGCGCCATGTCCAAGGACGTGCCGACCGGTCTGGCCGCCTTCGCGCTGGTCCCGTTCGTGACGTACATGGCCACCTGGATCGGCTGGTTCGCCACCGCGACCGGCTACGGCCGCAACTGGGACCAGGCCACCTCGTCGGGCCCGTTCTACTTCGTCTTCGACTCGATGCGGTCATGGGTCCAGTACCAGTGGCAGGTCTTCTCCTTCCACAACGGGCTGGCGACCTCGCATCCCTACATGTCGGATCCATGGCAGTGGCCGCTGCTGCTGCGCCCGGTCGCCTTCTACTACGAGGGCAAACAGACCGGCTGCGGCGCCAAGGACTGTTCCGAGGCCGTGCTCGGCGTCGGCACCCCGGTGATCTGGTTCGGCGCGCTGGCCGCGCTGATCGCCCTGATCGCCTGGTACGTCGCCACGCGCGACTGGCGGGCCGGCGCGGTGCTGCTGGCCTACGCGATGGGCTGGCTGCCCTGGTTCTACTTCGCCATCGCCCAGAACCGCACGATGTTCCTGTTCTACGCGGTGCCGATGGTGCCGTTCATGGTGCTGGCCATCACGCTGTGCGCGGGTTTGCTGATAGGCCCCTCAGCGAAGACGGCGGGTGGGGCTGTACCGTTGAGGCGAACGCTCGGGGCTGCGGCCGTCGGCGCGTTCGCACTTCTCGCACTGATCAACTTCTGGTGGCTGCATCCGGTTTTGTCCGCCGAGCTGATCCCCTACACCGAGTGGAAGGCAAGGATGCTCTTCGACAAGCGGTGGATATGACCCGGTTACAGATCCATATTTACTAATTTCATAGGGTAGTCGCAGTGCAAGACCCAATACGCACCGGTTTCGGTCATCGTCAGGCCCGGGGTCGATACGGCAAACTTCGAGGCATGAGTGCACCAGACGTCACCGCCCTGCTCGCCGAGTTGGAGCGCTCCGAGCCGGATCTGGCCGAAGAGGCCAGGACCGCAGTGGAGTGGTTGACCGGCGGGGAGCCGCTGGAGACGGTTACTCAGCTCGACGTCTGCGAATTCCTCTGGTACACGTTGCCGCTCAAGGTCGGCGGCGACCACGAGCGGCTGGCCCACTCCCTCGGCCGGCTGCTGCAGCTCGGCGGGCTCGAACGCTATGCCGGGCTCTGTGAGTCGACGACTACGACGCACATCCTGCGCACCTACGCCCGCGAGGGCGAGGACGCGGGCACCAGCGCTTACCAGGCCGCGCTCGAAGCCACTGGCGTGCTCCCACCCGATGTGCTCGACCTGCAGTGGAGCATGATCATGGGACCCGAGGAGCTGGGCGCGCACGTCGCCTGCTCCGCGGCGCTGGAGCTGGCGATCGTCTCGGGCGACAGCGTCGATCCCGGCGCGCTGACCAAGCGCTGGCTGACCGAGCCACGGGCCGAGCTCGGCGGCGACAGCTGGCTGCACCGGGTGCACGGCGAGCGGCTCAACCGCTGGGTGCTCGGCCGCGGCCCGGCCCGGCGCGAGCTGGCCCAGCCGTTCGAGGTGCGACTGCACGCTCCGGTCTCGGTCCAGTCACTGCCCGGGCTCCACGGCCTGCTGTCGCTGGCCGCCTCGGAAGGCAGCCTGCCCATGCGGCTGGCTCCGTCGGCGGAGGCGCTCCGGCTGCGCGAGCTGGCCGAACGAGAGCTGGGCGCGATCAGCCGCGACGGCACCAGGCTGTCGATCACCGAACGCGGCAGGCGGCTGCTGGACTCGCCCGAGGCCATGTGGGACGCGGTCACCCGGCTGCTCCTGGCCAGGGGCGAGCACGAGTTCGAGGTCTCGGCGCGTGAGGCCGCGCTCATGCTGCTCGCCGACGGCACGCTGATGTCGCCCACCGAGCTGCGCGAGCGGGTGGCGGAGGTGGTCGGCGGAGAGGGCTGGCATCCCGCGACGAACCCTGAGGACATCGCCACACCGGTCATCGAGCTGGTCGGGCAGCTGACCGCGCTCGGCCTGGCGTTCGCCGACGATCTCGCCGTACGGGTGACCCGGCCCGGTCAGCTCGCGGCCCTGGCCGCGCTCCGCGCCCACGCGCTGCGGCCGAGGCAGTATGTGAGCGCGGCCTGACGCTCGGTTTCCAAGCGGCGCTCGGTTTCTAAGGAGCGCTGACGCGTCGGATGGCCTGCTTGAAGTCGGGGCATTCGACGAGCGGGTCGTGGTCGCAGACCGCGGCGTGGCGCAGGCTGTCGCGCAGCCGGGTGAGCTGCGCGATCCGCTCGTCCACCGCGCGCTCCTTGGCGGCCATCCCCTCGCGCAGCACGGCGTCGGACGGCCCAGCGCGCAGGAACGCGGCGATCTCGGCGAGCGTGAACCCGGCGTCGCGCGCGCAGGTGACCAGCGCCAGCCGTTCGAGCGTCTGGGGCAGGTACGTGCGGCGCAGGCCGTTGCGCCCGACGGCCGTGATGAGCCCCTTACGCTCGTAGAACCGCAGTGCCGACGGCGCCAGGCCGGACTGCCGCGCCACCTCGCCGATGTCGAGCAACGTCTCGTCCACAACTCACTCCTTACCTTCGCTCCTTGACTTGAACCGCGCTTCAAGTAGGAGTCTAGGACACATGAAAATTCATCACCTCAACCTCGGCTCGATGCGCGAGATCGATTCGACCGAGTCCCTGCCCTCCGCGCCCGCCGTCTGCCACGCCCTGCTCGTCGAGACCCCCGACTCGGGGCTCGTCCTGGTGGAGGCCGGGCTCGGGCTGGACGACGTGACGCGGCCCGGCGACACGCTCGAAAACGAGTGGGTCGAGCTGGTCGGGCCCGCGCTCCTGCCGGCGGAGACCGCCGTCCGGCAGATCGCCGCGCTCGGCCACGACCCGGCGGACGTACGCCACATCCTGCTGACCCACCTGGACGTCGACCACAGCGGCGGGCTGCCCGACTTCCCGCAGGCCGAGGTGCACGTCATGGCGGCCGAGCTGCAGGCGGCGCTCACGGAGGCGCCGAACCGCCGCTACCGCCCCAGCCACTGGGCGCACGGCCCGCGCTGGGTCACCTATCCCGGCACCGGTGACACCTGGTGCGGGGTCGAGGGTGTGCGGCCTTCGACGTTCTCCACGGACTTCCTGATGGTGCCGCTCGGCGGGCACACCCTGGGCCACGCGGGTGTGGCCGTCAGGGACGGCGACCGGTGGCTGCTGCACGCCGGTGACGCCTACTTCTACCACCGCGAGCTGTCGCCCGACGAGCCACTCTCGCATCCGCTGCTGGACATCGTGCAGCTCGACTCGCAGGTGGACGAGGAGTCGCGGCTGACGAGCCAGGCCCGGCTGCGGGACCTGGCGAACGTGCACGGAGTGGAGGTGTTCTCCGCGCACGACCCGTGGGAGCTAAGCCGCATGGCTTGAGGTCTGGTCAGTTCCCCTTGGGCGCGTTCTACTGGGCATGAACCGGGTATCGTCCGCGCACGTATCTCTGGCTGCCCGGCCACCGCGGCGCGCAGAACGCGGTGGCCGGGCCCGGAGCCCTACAGCTCGCAGTTGATCTCGCTCTCACCGTTGCAACTGTCGGTGTCGCCACCGCCGTCGATCCGGTCGAGCCCGGCGCCACCGCTCAGACGGTCGTCGCCGGCCAGACCACGGACCTGGTCGTCGCCCGCACCGCCGTTGATCACGTCGTCGCCGAAGCCCCCGGCGAGCAGGTCGGCCTTGGAGCCGCCGTTGACGGTGTCGGCGCCGTTGTCGCCGGACAGGGTGCTCGGCAGGGTGGTGTTGTTGCGGATCGCATCGTTACCGGCCCCCGCGAACACGTCGACGCGGGTGATCCCGCTCGTCGGGCAGCGCACCCCGGCCCCCAGTTGCTGGCAGCCGGGGCCGGCGGCGACCGATCCCAGCGTGTTGCCGATGGTGACGAAGCCGCCCAGCGAGCTGACGTCGATCCCGTCCGCCACGGCGCTCCCGTTGACGAGGATCCTGGTCCCGTCCACCTGCGCGTTGACCGTCGCCGCCGACGCCGGACCGGCGAGTGCCGTCGCGCCGGCGAACAGGACGGTGACGAACCCCAGGGCCATGCCCGTGTCGCGGAGCAGAGTGTTTCTGCTGAACATCTGTGTTTCCCCTCGTGATGTGTGTCCGGGCCCCGCATCACTGTGAGTCACTCGCCCGTCGTGCTCCGCGCAGAACGACGCAGTGGCGGCGCGTACTCGTTCGTTGACGACCACCTCGTCGCGCGGGACTGAATCATTCTGAATCATCCGGCTCGCGACGGCGGCGCCTGGACCAGCGATCTCTGCCACGACCAGGGCAGCGCAGCCAGCGCTCCCTGGTTTGACGTATGCGACATTAGCTGATTTAGTGCTTCATCAATTGGCATCAAACTGGGTCGTAGGGAATGGGTGCGCCGGATGCTGTCGAGGGTGCGGAGCGAATGAACACAGTCGCAAGTGACGGCGCCGAACACCGCACCAAGCGCGAGCGTCTCGCGACGGAGCTGCGGCGCCTGCGTGACCAGGCCGGGATCTCCGGGCGCGACCTGGCGCACCGGGTCGGCATCAGCCAGTCCAAGGTGTCACGCATCGAGTCCGGGACCGTGATCCCCTCGCTGCCGGAGGTGACGGCATGGGGTGAGGCGGTGGAGGCCTCGACGCAGACCAGGGAATGGCTGACCGATCTCACCGAAGCGGCGTTCACCGAGATGCACACCTGGCGGGCCGCGCTCCAGCGGCAGGCGCACCTGCAGGACGAGATCCGGGAGCAGGAGGACCAGGCGCGGCTCGTACGCGGATTCCAGCCCACCCTCGTCCCGGGGCTGTTGCAGACCGCCGAGTACGCCCGGCGGGTCTTCTCGCTGTTCGACCCGCCCTACTCCGAGAGCGCCCTGTCCATGGCCGTCTCGGCTCGTTTGCAACGGCAGCTCGCGCTCTATGAGGAAAGCCGGAATTTCGCATTCCTCATTACGGAGGCGGCGCTGAGGTGCCGTCCGGGACCGCCCAAACTCCTGCTGGCCCAATTGGACCGGATAGCCTCGCTCAGCACCCTGGAGAACGTCAGCGTCGGGTTGATACCGCACAACACAGAAGCACTTGTCTGCCCACCGCATGGTTTCACCCTCTACGAGAGCGACGGCGGCGCGGCGGATACTTTTGTGGAGATAGAGACAGCGCATGTGAGATTGACCGCCGGTCATGCCGACGACATCGCGGTCTATCAGCGGCAGTGGTCCCTGCTGAGCGAGATGGCCATCTTCGACGACGAGGCGCGGGAGTTCCTCGCCACGGTCAGCGCCGACGTCCGAGCCACGGCCCGGTGACCCGCCATGAGCGCGGCTGTCCGCCGTGAAGAGCGACCCGGCTCACCTCAGGTCGAATTCACCCGCGTACACCCCCGCGAGGAACGCGCCCCACTCCTCGTCGCTGAAGTAGAGGACGGGACCCTCGGGGTCCTTGGAGTCGCGAACCGCCACCCCGTCTTCACCCAGCGCGACCTCGACACAACCGCCGCCGTTGTCACTGAAGGTCGCCTTGAACCATGCGGCGCGCCGCGACCGGCTCTCCTTGGCAGTACCCATTATTTCTCTCCTGTTCGTTTCGGGGAGCCTTTTGGGCCGCCCGGTGGTTGCGGACGGCTCGGGTATCGGCAGAGTGCCGCGCCGTAGGTCTGCCAGTGGAATTCTATGAATGCTTTAAGCCATATCCAATACGCGTGGTACGGAGGAGTTGGGCGATGCAGTTTCGATTGTTGAACGGCGTGGAGGCGTACCGAGACGGTGTGCGGGTTTATGTCGGTGACCGAAAACAACGTTTGATGCTGGCTTTACTCCTGCTGGCGGGAACCCGGCCGGTCACCATGGAGGAGCTGATCGACAAGATCTGGGGCGCGGAGCCGATAAACAGCGCGCGCAAGGTCATCCAGCACTATGCGAGTGACCTGCGTGCGCATCTGGGCCATTCCAGCGGGCCGGGGTTGGGTGACATGCTGCCCAAGTACCAGGGCGGCTACCGGCTGCTGGCCGACCGGAACCAGGTTGACGTGTACCGGTTCCGGGATCTGGTGAACGACGCCCGGCCGCTGATCTGCCGGGACGACGCGGAGGCCGTACGGATCCTGCGCGATGCCCTTCGGCAGTGGGGCACCCGCGGCCTGCGGGCCGGCGAACCGCTCAGTGGCCTGACCGGTCAGTCGGCGGCGAACGCCCGCGCCAAGCTGCAGGCGGAACACCGCGCCGCGGTGATCGACTGCCTGGAGGCCGAGCTACGGCTCGGGCACCACGCGCAGCTCGTACCCGAGATCCTGGACCTCGCCACCGCCGGGCCGCCCGACGAGGAGCTGACCGGCCTGCTCATGCTGGCCTGCCACCGCGCCGGCCGGTCGGCCGAAGCCCTCGGCGCGTTCGCCGCCCTGCGGAAACGGCTGGCCGACGAGCTCGGAGCCGACCCGGGCCCGGACGTCGAGCACCTCCACCGGCGCATCCTTCAGCAGGACCCGGACCTCAACGATGCACACAGATTCGCCCCTTCCGGAGGGGAACTGCGATCCCCTCGTGAGACCGCGAAGAGCGCCGTCCGCCGGGTGGCCGAGGCCGCCAGGAAGGGCGACGCGAAGGAGGCCGACTAGCCGTCCTCGCCACAGGGCCACTTCACGAGCGGCCCTGTGGACAATCACCGCCTACCGAGACCCCATCCGCGACCAGAAGAGCGCACCAAGGACGATCCTCTCTTGATCATGGCGCGAGCGCTGGATCATGATGGCGCGGACACGAATGGGGAGGTATCCATGCGTACGTTACGCACGTCAGGTGCTGCGATCGCGGCGGTGATGGCTGTGGTGATCACCGCGTCACCCGCGGCGGCCGCGCAGGCGCCCACGTACACCTTCCACAAGCAGACCTTGTGGCAGCAGTACACGACGACGGATCCGGCCACCGGATCGGCGGTGACGACCTGTTTCAGGCTTCCGGCGGTCGTGAAGACCAAGAACGGTGTGCTGCTCGCCTTCGCCGAGCGGCGCAACAAGAACAACTGCGCGGATCACGGCGCGTTCGACATCGTCATGCGGCGCTCCGTCGACAACGGCGTCACGTGGACGGCCAGCAGGACCGTCCTGGCCAGCACCACGGGGGCGATCCTCCAAGGGAACGCGACGCTGGTGGCGGACTCGACCGGACCGGTGTTCCTGTTCACCACGTCCGAGCCGACGGCGAGCCAGACCACACCACGAAAGCCCGCCGTCCAGGTCAGCGATGACGACGGGCAGACCTGGTCGGCGCCGAAGGACCTGTCGAGCGCCATCAAGGCGCCGGCGGGCACCGCCGACTGGTACGCCACGGGGCCGGGGCATGGGATCCAGTTGACGCGTGGCCAGTACGCGGGACGCCTGGTGGTGCCCGTCTACTTCGCCGTGGGCGACCGGCAGAGCGTACGGCTGATCTACAGCGACGACCACGGCGGAACCTGGAAGATCGGCGCGACCGCGACCTACGACAAGTCGATCCTCAAGCTGGGCGAGCAGACCCTGGTCGAGCGGACCGACGGGAGCATCCACGTGATCGCCCGCAACGGCGCGGTCCCGGACCAGACCTCCGTCCACGGCCTCGCCCGAGGCAAGAGCACGGACGGGGGCCTGTCCTTCGACGGCGAGTTCCAGGCCGACACCGTCATCACCGCCCCGCCCACCCACCCCGCCCTGCTCCGCCAGCGCTGGGACGGCGGCTCCTACAGCCGGATCCTGCTGTCGGCGCCCGCTACCGCGAAAACCGACAACAACCCTGTGGGCATGAACGTCCGCTCCTCCTTTGACGAAGGAGCGACCTGGGACAACTACGACCGCACCCCCAACCACGCCGGTGTCCGCATCGACAGCGACCACGCCGGATACTCCGACATGACGCTCGCCGGCAACGGTGCGATCGGCGTGCTCTACGAGGCGGGGACATCCCGCTTCCGGGACGAGATCCGCTGGAACTGGTTCTGGGAGAGCGCCATCGGCCTGCCCTGAACCCGATCCACCGGCAGATAATCCGGAACGGAACCAATTGGTAGACTAGGGCCATGACTGCCATGGCCCCTGCCCGCTCCGCGCCGGACCTGTCGTACCTGCTGGACCACACCAGCCACGTCCTGAGAACCCGGATGGCGGCGGCGCTGGCCGAGATCGGGCTGACGGCGCGGATGCACTGCGTGCTCGTGCACGCCCTGCAGGAGGAGCGCACGCAGATCCAGCTCGCGGAGCTCGGCGACATGGACAAGACCACGATGGTGGTCACCGTCGACGCCCTGGAGAAGGCCGGTCTCGCCGAGCGCCGCCCATCCAGTACGGACCGGCGCGCCCGGATCATCGCGATCACCGAGAAGGGCGCGGAGGTCGCCCAGCAGAGCCAGGCGATCGTCGACGGCGTGCACCGGGCGGCTCTGGACGCGCTGCCCAAGGATGAGGCCGAGGTGCTCCTGCGAGCCATGAACCGCTTGGTGACGGAGCATCTGGCCGTCCCCGCCGAGGCTCCGCAAGGGGCAAGGCGGGCTCGGCAGAAGTCCTGAAGCGGATCGTCTACAACAAAACTATCTGCTATGGTCTCTCTTGTTGCCCCCTTTGAGCAGGAGATGGCCATGTCAAATACCGCACCTTCCCGCTGGCTGGCGCTAGCGGTACTGTCCGCCGCGATGCTGATGACGGTCCTGGACGGCAGCATCGTGACCGTCGCGATGCCGGCCATCCAGCGGGATCTGGGCTTCTCGCCCGCCGGGCTCAGCTGGATCGTCAACGCGTACGGGATCGCCTTCGGCGGGCTGCTCCTCCTGGCCGGCCGGTTGGGCGACCTCATCGGCCGGAAGACCATGTTCCTGGCCGGAAACGCGGTCTTCACCGCCGCGTCGCTGCTGGCCGGGGCGGCGACCGGGCCCGGCATGCTGATCGGCGCCCGGTTCCTGCAGGGCATCGGCAGCGCCATGGCCTCCGCGGTCGTGCTGGGCATCCTGGTGACGTTGTTCACCGTGGCCAAGGAGCGGGCCAAGGCGATCGGCGTCTTCAGCTTCACCGGCGCCGCCGGAGCCGCGATCGGCCAGGTCCTGGGCGGGGTCATCACCGATGCGCTCAGCTGGCACTGGATCTTCTTCATCAACCTGCCGATCGGCCTGGCCACGATCGGGCTGGCGATCTGGGCCCTGCCGGGCGAGCGTGGGGCCGGACTGGCCGCCGGGGCCGACGTCATCGGCGCCGTACTGGTCACCAGCGGCCTGATGCTGGGCATCTACACGGTGGTCAAGATCGAGCAGTACGGCTGGCTCGCGGCCCACACCCTCGGCCTCGGCGCGGTGTCACTCGCCCTGCTGGCCGCGTTCGTCGTCCGTCAGGCGACCGCCAGAACCCCGCTGATGCCGCTGCGGATCTTCCACTCGCGCAATGTCTCCGGCGCCAACCTGGTCCAGATGCTGGCGCTGTCGGCCATGTTCTCCTTCCAGATCATCGTCGCGCTCTTCATGCAGAAGGTCCTCGGCTACAGCGCGCTCGAGACCGGCCTGGCGATGCTTCCCGCGGCGGTGGCCATCGGCGGCATCTCCCTGTTCGTCTCCGCCCGGCTCAACACCCGCTTCGGCGAACGCCCTGTCCTGCTGGTGGGCCTGGCGCTCCTGCTCGGCGCGATGGGCTGGCTCACCCGCGTACCCGTGACCGCGGACTACGTCACCGACCTGCTCCCGGTCATGCTGCTCATCGCGGGTGGCGGCTTGGTGCTCCCGGCGCTGACCACGCTCGGCATGTCCGGCGCCAAGGCCGACGACGCGGGCCTGGCCTCCGGGCTGTTCAACACCACCCAGCAGGTCGGCATGGCCATCGGCGTCGCGGTGCTGACCACGCTGGCCGCCTCGCGGACCGAGGAACTGCTGTCCGCCGGCAGAAGCCAGGCGGTCGCGCTGACCGGCGGCTACACCGTGGCCTTCACCATCTCCGCCGCACTGCTCGTGACCGCCTTCGTCGTCGCGCTCACCGTACTGCGGCAGCCCAACCCCAAGAAGGACGAGGCGCTGCTCAGCCCGGTCTGACTTCTCCAGAACAGGAATGCTTTCTGTGGTCTGGGTAGCTGCTGCCAAGAACCACAAGGGGGCTGAACATGAGCAAGGCAAACAAGATCAAGGCCAAGGCACAGGAAGTGAAGGGCACGGCCAAAGAGCGCGTCGGAGACGCTACCGACGATGCATCGCTGCAGGCCAAGGGGAAGACCGAGAAGGCCAAGGGCAATCTCAAGCAAGCGGGAGAAAAGGCGAAGGACGCCTTCAAGAAGTGACCCACACAGCGGAAGCCGCCAGGCAAAGGCGGCTTCCGCTGTCGTGTGCGGGAGCGTCAATCCAGGGGAAGCAGCGTCCCCAACGGCCCGAGGTCGAGATTGAGATCGGATGGAGAAAGGCCGAACCGGTCGCACAGTTCGGTCATCGCTTCTTCCAGCCGCATCAAGGTCAGGCCCAGTGCCTCGATCTGCTCGTCCGACAGATCTCCTTGCTCCATCCGTCGCACACATTGACGCTCGACGAGCTGGCGTACCAGCTCGACCAGGGTGAGCACGAGGCGCGACAGGTCGCGCTCCATCGCCTCGGCATCGGTCTCGATGCGTAGCCGTCTCGACGGCACCTTTTGCGCCGATGAAAAGGACTTATTCTCCATCAGACCCCCGTACCGACATGATCAGTGCGCGTATGGAGATGCGCACCAGGTCGATGTCCGCGATGGACAGGACGAGGTCACCGCTCACGACGACCCCGCCCGCCAGCAGCCGGTCCAGGAGATCCACCAGCGCCACCCGCTCGGGCGGCAGCCGGCCCTCCTCGGCGAGCACGGCACCGCGAGGCTGGTCAAGCGTCATCGCCTGTCTCCCCTCTGGACGGCTCGGCGAAGGCGGCGAAGGAGTACGGCGCCCATGGACCGGTGAGCTGCACGTCGATCCCCTCGCCGCGCAGCCCGTCGACGAGCCGGGCGAATTCCGCACCGCGGTCGAGATCGACGAGGTAGGCGCCGTTGAGGATCATCCACTCCTCACGACCCGAAAGCTGGGAGTCCTGGGGGCGATGGCGCTGGCTCGCGACCGCCATAGACCTGAGGACGTCATGGAGGTGCTCGCCGCGCGCGGCGGCCTGGCGCCAGATCTCCTCGCGGCTACGCAGACTCGCTTGACGTTTCTTGAGGTAGGCCAGTCCCGGACTGGTCGCCCCCTCGTCTTTCTCGCCTCCTTCGGCGGACGGCCGCGCGGTCGGATCGACGTACGCTTTCACGCCCCATTCCTGCCGGCCGGTGATCCGCGCGAGTGTCGCGGTGAAATCGTCATGGCGCCGGTCCAGGAGCTCCCGGATCTGGTCTTCGCCGCTGTAGACCGTGACCAGCCGTACCGGGGCCGTCGGGGTCGTCCGCGCGACCGCCTCGACCACGTGATGGTGCGCGCGGGCGGTCTCACTCAGCCAGTCCAGGTCTTCCATGGACCGCCGCAGCGGCTCTTCGCCGAACCGGTCCAGCGGGACCGTACTCACGTAGGCGACGAGGTCGGCATGCGTGATCGCGCGAACCGCCTCGCCGGCCACACCCTTCAGGTCTTGAGCGGGTGCGGAGCCCTCGGCGCGCGTGACGGCGTACAGATAGGTGCCCGCGTTATTCATCGTGCTCTTCCACTTCGGCTTTTACTGTTCGCCTGCGAGCGGGCTCGACCTCCGCGGTCCGCCCGCGGGGCAGGGCGGTGCCCTCCTCCACCGCGGCGAGGCGGGCTCGGAGCCTGCGGTTCTCCTCGACCAGCTCCCGGTCCTTCCCTGAGAGCCAGGGATCGTGCTCCCACCAGTCGATGCCCATCTCCCTGGCGGTGTCGACCGAAGCGATGATCAATCGGAGCTTGATGGTCAGCAGCTCGATGTCCAGGAGGTTCACGCGGATGTCTCCCGCGATGATGATGCCTCGGTCGAGCACCCGTTCCAGGATGTCGCCGAGGTTCGCCGGCTCGTGGCCGGAGGACAAGGAAGAAGTGGGCTGGCGCACGACGGCGCCCGGCTCGGTCATCGCGGACCGCCCTCCCCGGTGGCGCCGCTGCCCCGCTTGTAGCGCTGGAGCCTCCGGTAGGACAGCAGGCTTCCCTCCGGGTCCAACTCCGCCTCGTACAGCGAGAGGATGTCGCCAGAGGATGGAATGCGGTGATCTTCCAATACCTCTACATTCACCAACCAGCCCCCCTCGACCGGCTTCACCAGCGTGATGCCTTCCGGGTCCCCCGCGGCCAGATCGGCGATGTGACGCAGCCCTGCTTCGCCGACCGCCGCCACCGACAGCCCACGTGGGCGGCGTTTCGGACGCGCCCCCGTCCTTCTCTCGTCGCTGACGTCGTCGTTCTCTTCACGCGAGCCCTTCGCCGTCCGGATGCCGGCCGCCCGCTCTTCGCGGGCAGTGCGCCTGACAGACACGCGATCACCCCCCTTGTTCGTCATCCGGCGGCGTGGCGGCCTTGACCTACTCGGGTCCGCCGGTCATCGCCTGGAGAACCTGCCGCATCTCCTGAGCCTCTTCCTCTTCGGAGATCAGGCCGTCGGCTCGGGACCGCTCGATCTCCTCCAGCCGACGCCGGACAACCGCCGGGTCATGCAATTCCTGCTCCGCCTGCTCCTGTATCAGCTCGCCGAGCCGGATCACCGCCTTGACCGGCGCGAGCGGCCAGCCGAAAATGAGGCCGATCAGTCCCATCCGTCATCACTCCTGAGTTGTCCGCGCGGTGATGAAGTCGTACGGTGCCAGCGGACCAAGCACACGCATCTCGACCCGGTCGGCCCATCGGTCGGTGAACTCGTTCACGGCCTCCTCCAGCTCGCCCTGCCGGTCCGTCTCCATGAGCAAGGCCACATGAACGGCGTCCTGTTCATGAGAGGGCTCCCGGATGACGGTGAAGACGGCGAGGGGAGCCACGACTTCGACCAGAGTCTGCGTGTCGGCTTCGCGTTTGGCCGCTACCGCCTGGTTCACCAGCTCCCCGAGCTGGATCCGCGCATCGCGCGTCAGCTCCTCCGGCTTCCCCTTGATCTCCTCACGCAACCTGGCTGCCTCCGGGAGCTCACTCAGCACCTCTTGGAACAGCGTCCGCTCGACGTAGCGCCCTTTGACGACGTACTCGGCCCGCCCCTCCAGTTCTTCCAGCGCGCTGCGGAACTCGTCGTGGTGGGGCGTCAGCAACTCGTCGACGACGGCTTCCGCGCTCGTCATCACCGAACCGAAGCGGAGCGGAAGCACCGGAACCTCGGCGGCGGTGGCGTCGAGCAAGGCCTCGTGCCGGAACAGGTCATCGGGAGTGCCCAACGGGCGATCGAGCGGGATCTCGCTCACCAGAGCAGCGATCTCGCCATGCCGCACCAGCTTGATCTCTCCAGATTCGTCCCCTATGCCGCGCGCGTCGCTGGACACCTCGACGTCCTCGGGTACAAGACCGTAGATGTAGACGCCGGTGCTCTGGGTGCGCTCCTCAGGCGCAGCGGTATCCGCGGCTTTCGCAGATTGCGCCATTTCAGCGCTCCTCTCGTTCATGCCGCCGGCCGCGCGTCTCTTCGTGTTTCTCGGAACGGTCGCCGACGAAGTCACTCAGCTTCTCCCCCGCCGCTTCCAGCACCCCTTGGGCGATGTCCTTGCTCTTGCCGCTGATCTGGCCCTGCGACATGTCCTTCATGAGTTCGGGCAGGCCTTCCCCGCCGGACTCCGAAAGATCCGTCCGATTCACGGCCTCAGCGAAGCGCAAGTAGGTATCCACGCTGGCCACGACGATCCGGGCATCGATCGTCAAGAGCTCGATGCCGACGAGTGAGACCCGGACGTACGCGTCGATGACAAGTCCCTTGTCGAGGATCGTGTCGATGACGTCGGCCAAGCCTGACGGAGATGGACCTGCGGCTACTCCGCCTGACGCGGGTTGCACGGTCATTGCTTTTCCCCTCGGTCTTCGTGACGTGGCCCCGCGTCATGCAGTCCGGCCACCGGCCCTGCGGCGAACCGGCCGCTCCTTGGCGGTAGTGGGAGCCTGCGGTCTTCTCCTCGGGCGTTTCTGGGAGGACGCGACACGCGGCTTCTCTTCCGGCTCTTCCTCTTCCTCCGGCTCCTCTTCCTCTTCTTCTTCCTCCTCCTCTGGTTCCTCTTCTTCCAGCTCGTCCTCTTCTTCCTCCGGCGCTTCTTCTTCCTCTTCCGGCTCTTCCTCTTCCGCGAGCTCGCCCTCTTCCGGTTCCTCTTCCTGTGCGGCCCGTTCCTCCTCGACAGCCGTCTCGTGGTCCTTGACGACTTCACCGTCGTGGATCACGCCACGCCAACCGGCGTCGGCGATCTCCTCGGGATGCAGCATGGTCTGCGTCATGACATGCCGCCTGAAGTGCTTGAACTCCAGCCGTACCCGCCTGCCCTGCGCGCGCCACATATTGCCTACGTGCTCGAACAGCCCTTTCGGGTGGTACTCGAGTTCGAGCAGGACCCGGGTCAGGTTGGGTGTGAGGGCGTGGAAGCTGACAGCGCCGTCTACGTAGCCCTTGGGTCCTTTGGATCGCCAGATGATCCGTTCGTCGGGGACCTGCTCGACGATCTGCGACTCCCAGTTCCGATGGGACCAGAAAATCTGCGCCTTCCAGTCGACCTTCTCCTCGGACTGGTTCTCTACGTGCTCCACCTTCTTCATGAAGGTGGGAAAGTCCTGGAACTGTGTCCATTGGTTGTAGACGACCCGCACAGGAGCGCCGATGTCGAGCACCTCGCTGATGTTGACGAACCGCAGCTTCTTGTTTCCCTTGGTCAGGCCGCCCATCAGGCTCGAGAAGGCACCCTTGACAGCACCCATGCCGGCAGCGCCCAGGATCGAACCCTTGGAGGGCGAGCCATCCGACTTCTTCGATCCGGTAATCGCGCTTATCAGTCCGCTTCCGCCGTCACCAGACGCGTAATCGGTGAGCCGGCCGGTCATCCCTTCGACTTTGTCGGCCAGGGACTGCAGACCTCGCTCGGCCAAGGCTTGTCCGAGGTTTTTGAGCTCCTGGGTGAGCTCGTTCGTCGGCAGTGCCTCGGTGGCTTTCTTGATGGGCTGAGTCTTCGATGCTTGAGCCATCGAGCTCACCCCCGTACCCTGCGGACGGGCCGCGTGGCACGTACCGGTTCGGCCCGGGGCCTTCTTCTTCGCGGCGCCGGCTTAGGGGGCGCCTCCTCGTACTCGTCCTCCTCGTATTCCTCTTCTTCTTCGTCCGTGTCCTCGAGCTCGGCCGGCTGGCGCAACCCCTCGGCCCGCTCGTGCAGCCTCGTGGTCAGCGATTCGATCTGCCTGCTCGTCATGGCCACCGCCGCGGCCTTGCCGACTTCCATCAGCTCGCCGCGAAGGCGGCCGGTGATCTTCTCCAGCTCAGGCGACGTACCGAGCGCCTTGATCCCCTGCTGTAGCAGGCCCCCCTGGCCCCGCAGTCGACTGGCCAGTCCGGCGGCCACCAGCGTGGTCGCCCAACGTAGCTTGTGGCGTCGCCCGAGGTAGTACCCCGCGGCGATGGCCAGCCCTATCTGGATTTTGTCTTTCATGACCAGCGCTCCTTGCGCTCGATAACCGGTCCCCACCTGCCCGATGAAAAAGACAAACAAACACATGATCGGAAAAAACGGACAGATTTGACGCAGGGGTGGCCTGGATTGGGCAGACCTGGTTGCTGGGTGTGGCGTTTGACACCTCTTGTGGCTAACCGCTATCTATTTGGCTAACCGTTAGGGGGTGGAGCGAGAGACGCAGCGGCCTGCGAGCGGGCCTGATCCAAGGTCGATGACAAAGCTGAGGGTGCATGAACGAGTCGAGTGCTGTGGTGCGGGTTCGCGGCCTGGTGAAGGAGCATGGTCAGGGGCAGAGCCGGGTCCGCGCGGTTGACGAGGTCGACCTGGACGTGCCCGAGGGGGAGATGCTGGCGGTGATGGGCCCCAGCGGCTGCGGGAAATCCACGCTGCTGCACCTGCTGGGCGGCCTGGAGCGGCCCAACGATGGGGAGATCCGGCTGGCCGGCCGACGCATCGACACCCTGAGCGAGCGGGCCCTGGCTCAACTGCGGCGCCGGTCGGTGGGCTTCGTCTTCCAGGCCTTCCATCTGATGGAGGAGCTGTCGGCGGCGGAGAACGTGGAGCTTCCCGCGCTGCTGGCCGGGAGTTCGCCGCGCGAGGCCAGGCGGCGCGCGAGGCTCCTGCTGGAACGGGTCGGGCTCGCCGGC
Organism: Nonomuraea sp. NPDC026600; assembly: GCF_040638335.1. Lineage (NCBI taxonomy): Bacteria > Bacillati > Actinomycetota > Actinomycetes > Streptosporangiales > Streptosporangiaceae > Nonomuraea > Nonomuraea sp. NPDC026600. The sequence goes on along the minus strand of NZ_JBEZYD010000021.1, from coordinate 121,767 downwards.
CGCGCCCGGCATCTGCCTTCGGAGCTGTCCGGCGGGCAACGTCAGCGGGTCGCCATCGCCCGCGCCCTGATCAACGAGCCGCTGCTCATGCTGGCCGACGAACCGACCGGCAACCTCGACACCACGGCGACCCGCGACATGCTGAGCATCTTCGACGAACTGCGTTCCGCGGGGCAGACCCTCATGATCGTTACGCACGACGAGCGGGTCGCGGCCATCGCGGATCAGCTGATCTCGATGCGCGACGGGATGTTCGTCGATGACACCCGGATGGCCGGCGGCACCACCGGGTGGCTCGGCGGTCTGATCGGGCTGGAGGGCTGACCGCCGTGGGTCGCGCCGTACTCGTCGCCCGCCTCGTCATCGCCGACATCCGCCGGCACGGGGCCCAGGCCGCGATGCTCCTGCTCTCGATCACCGCCGCCACCGCGGCTCTGGCCCTGGGGCTGTCGCTGAGCGGGGTGACCGAGGCGATGTACCACCAGACCCGGCAGGCCACGGCCGGCCCGGACCTGGTGGCGGTGTCCGCGGGCGCCGACCGGACCGCGCTCTCGGCCCTGACGTCGCTGATGGACAACCCCGAGGTCTCCGCCCACAACGGGCCATACCGCATCGTGCAGACACCACTCACCGCGGGTGGCGTCAAGGCGCAGGCGGTGGCGCACGGCGTCAGCGCGACACCGGGACCGGTGAACCGCCCGTTGGTGACCTCGGGCAGCTGGGTACGCGGCGGAGCCGTCGTCGTCGAACGCGGCTTCGCCGCCGCTCTCGGCGTCCACGTCGGCGACCACGTCACCCTCTCCGGCCGGACGTTTCCCATCGCCGGGATCGCCGTCACCGCGGCCGCCCCCGTCTACCCGTGGGGGCAGTTGACCGGCCCGGGCGGCGGGACGAGCGACTACAGCGGTCTGGTCTGGCTGGCCGAACGGGACGCCCGGGCACTGGCATCACGAGACCTCCCGGTGACCACCGCCCTGGACCTGAAACTCCGCGACCCCGAGGCGACCTGGACCTTCGTGGACTCCTACCGGGACCCGGCTTTCCCGGTGAACTTCTTCACCTGGCAGTTCATGATCGAGCAGGATTCGCACATGGTCAGGAACAGCCAGCCGATCCTCGTCGTCGGCAGTTGGCTGCTCGGCTTCCTGGCCATCACCGGTGTGGCCGCGCTGGCGGCCGGATGTGCCGCCAAGCAGACGCGGCGGGTCGGACTGCTCAAAGCCGTCGGCGCCACGCCAGGACTGGTCGCCGTCGTCCTGTTCGCCGAATACCTGGCCCTGGCGCTCCTGGCCGACGCCTTGGGACTCGTGGTCTCCCGCCTGGCCGCGCCCGCCATCTCCAACCCCACCGCCAGCCTGATCTCCGCCGCCTCCGGGCCGACCCGTGGCACGATCATCGCGACGACGGTCTCCGCCCTGCTGGTGGCGGCGCTGTCCACGCTCGGTCCCACCGTACGGGCCCTGCGCACCGCGACCGTCCCCGCGCTGGCCGACCCCGCCCATCGTCCTCACCGCCGGGCCCTGTCGACTCCACTGTCCGCGTGGCTGCCCACCCCGCTCATGCTCGGGCTACGCCTGATCGCCCGCCGGCCGGGCCGCGCCGTGCTGCACGCGTGCGGCACCGCCACCACCGTCACCATGCTCACAGCGGGGCTGACCCTCTATGCCCAGCCCTCGAAGGGGTACGGCCCTACCCTGGGCAACCTGCGAGACGACCAAGCACGCGAGCTGCTGCTGGCGGTCACCACCGTCCTGATCGCACTCGCCGCCGTGAACATCATCACGCTCACCTGGACCCTGGCGGTGGAGGCCAGGGTGAACATGGCGATCACACGTGCGCTCGGCGCCACCCCCGGGCAGGTCTCAGCCGGGCTGGCCGTCGCCCAGCTTCTGCCCGCCCTGCCCGGCGCTGTCGTCGGAGCGCCCATGGGCATCGGCCTGTACTGGGCCTTCAGCGTCGGAGAGCTGGTCCTGCCGTCCATCGGGTGGGTCCTCGCGGCCGCACTCGCGACCCTTCTGGCGACGGTTGCCCTGGCCTCCGTACCCGCACGCTTCGCGGCCCGCCGTCCCGTGGCACAGACCCTCAGCGCCGACACGGCCTGACCTGCCATTTCCCCCTGCTCAGCGGAAGTCGTCCGCGTGGTCGGTGGCCCATTCGCGGAATGTACGTGCCGGCGTTCCGGTGATCTCCTCCACCGTGGAGGTGATCAATCCGGAGTGAGGTCGCGTTTCGGCGCCGGCCAGCAGAGCCTCCACCAGGGCGGGAGGCCTGCCGTCCGCGAGCATCTGCTTGCGCGCGGCGTCCAGGGGCACCTCCTCGAAGCTCAACGGGCGGCCGATCGCCTCCCCGATCGCGTGTACCTGCTGGGCCCTGCTCACCACCTGCGGACCGGTCAGCACGTGCGTCACACGCTCATGTCCCTCGTCGATCAGCACGCGTACCGCCACCGTCGCGATGTCCCTCGGGTCGATCACCGCGGTGGCGGCGATGTCAGGACCGCGGACGACACCCGTGCCGCGGATCTGCTCGGCCCAGCCGCGGGCGTTGGAGGCGATCGTGTTCGACCGCAGGATGGTCCACCGCAGGCCGGACCGCTCGATCAGACGCTCCATGTCCGCGTGGAGCTGGTTGATCGGGTCGGTCTGCCGTTCGGTGTCGTCACTCACGCCCGACGACGAGAGGTAGACGACGCGGCGGGCATGGCCGGCGATCACGTCGAGGACGGCCGAGGCGCCTTCGGTGGTGAGGAAGGGCCAGATCAGGAACACCGTCTCGATGTCCGCCAGCGCGCGCTCCAGTGTGCCCGGCCTGGCCAGGTCTCCTTCCACTGCCTCGGCCTGTTCTGGGAGCCGGGGTTGCTGGGCGTCTCTCACCAGCGCGCGCACAGGGGTGCCGGTGGACACAAGCTGGGCGACAACCTGCCGACCGACATTTCCGGTCGCGCCGGTCACAAGGATCCCGTTCACGATCAGGCCAGCCCGATCTTGTACGGAAATATTCCGATCTATCGACTGAGTTAGTCGTACAACTAACTATCGACAAGCTCCGCGCGAACCCGCTATGGTTCTTCTCAGTCAGCCAACTAACTGACTACCTACTGAGGAGCAATCATCATGATCGTTGTCACGGGTGCCACGGGTAACGTCGGGCGCGAGCTCGTCAACGCGCTCGCCGCCGCAGGGGAACAGGTCACGGCAGTGTCCCGCCGGCCGGCCGAGTTCGCCGAGGGAGTACGGCACAGCCAGGGCGACCTGAACGACCCCGCGAGCCTCCGCCCCGCACTGGACGGCGCCGACGCGCTCTTCCTGCTCGTCGCCGGAGATGACCCGCACGGGATCCTGAAAGAGGCCGCGAACGTCAAGCGAATCGTGCTGCTGTCCTCGCAGGGGGCGGGCACCCGTCCCGAGGTCTACCGGCACCCGGCGCTGTTCGAGCAGGTCGTACGCGAGTCGGGGCTGGACTTCACGATCCTGCGGCCGGGCGGCTTCGACTCCAACGCCTACGCCTGGGCCGAATCGGTCCGCACCCTGCGTACCGCCGCCGCGCCCTTCGGGGACGTCGGGCTGCCGACCATCGACCCGGCCGACATCGCCGAGGTCGCGGCCGCGGTTCTGCGTGAGTCCGGGCACTCCGGCCGTACCTATGAACTGACCGGACCCGTGCTCGTCACCCCGCGCGAGCGGGCGGCGGCGCTCAGCCGGGCACTCGGCGAGCCGGTGCGGTTCGTGGAGCAGACCCGCGATGAGGCACGCGCGCAGATGCTCCAGGTGATGCCCGAGCCCGTCGTCGAGGGCACGCTGGCCATCCTCGGCGCGCCGACCGCGGTTGAGCAGACCGTCAGCCCCGACGTCGAGCACATCCTCGGGCGTGCGCCGCGCACCTTCGAAGAGTGGGCCGCGCGCAACCTGCCCGCCTTCCGGTGAACACGATCGTCGAGGGCTTCCTCGCCGAACCTCATGTGGCCACCCTGACCACCTTGCGCCCCGACGGCTCACCGCATGTGGTCGCGGTGCGCTTCACCTGGGACGGCGAGGCGGAGCTGGCCCGGGTCCTGACCATCGGCACCACCAGAAAGGCCAGAAACCTCATCGCCGGGCCGGGCGGGCGCGTGGCGCTCTGCCAGGCGGCAGGGTTCCGGTGGGTGACGCTCGAGGGCGTCGCCACCGTGCACGACGCGACCAAGAGGGTGGCCGAAGGCGTACGTCGTTACCGCACGCGCTATGGGACGCCGCCCCCGAACCCGCCCGGTCGCGTGGTCATCGAGATCGCGGTCGACCGCATCACCCAGCTCAACCTTCGATAAGGACAAGATCATGCCTGTTCAGCACATTCTTGACTCGACCATGCACTACCGGGAGTCCGGCGCCGGGGCGCCGATCGTCTTCCTGCACGGCAACCCGACCTCGTCCCACCTGTGGCGTGATGTCATGCCGGCCGTGGGATCCGGCCGGCTCCTGGCCCCCGACCTCATCGGCATGGGCGACTCGGGCAAACCGGATATCGCCTACACCTTCGCCGACCAGGCCCGTTACCTGGACGCCTGGTTCGACGCGCTGGACCTCCAGGACGTGGTGCTGGTGGGGCATGACTGGGGTGGCGCCCTGGCCTTCGACTGGGCCACGCGCCACCCGGATCGGGTGCGCGGCATCGCGTTCACCGAGACCATCGTCAAGCCGATGGCCTGGGAGGAGTTCCCGGAGGACGGCCGTGAGCTGTTCCGGGCGATCAAGACCGAGGGGGTCGGCGAGGGCATGATCCTCGACGACAACGCCTTCATCGAGCAGGGCCTGCCGGGCACCACCGCCACGCCGATCTCCCAGGGGGACCTCGACGTCTACCGCAAGCCGTATCCGACGCGCGAGAGCCGGCTGCCGCTCCTGCAATGGCCGCGCGCCATGCCGCTGGGCGGCGAGCCCGCCGACGTCGTGGCCAGGATCGAGGCGTACGACCGGTGGCTGGCGGCCAGTGCGGAGGTGCCCAAGCTGCTGCTCACGTTCGCGCCCGGTCCGGGGGCGATGATGCACGAAGGCATGGTCGCGTGGTGCGCGGCCAACATGGCCGGCCTGGAGATCGAACACTCCGAGGCCGTCGCCGGGCACCACACGCCGGAGGATCACCCTGTCGCGATCGCCACGGCCATCTCGGCGTGGGCGGACAGACACCACCTTCGTTGACGTCAGGCAGGGAAGAGTGCGGCGGCCAGAAGGTAGAACGCGAGAGACGAGGCGACGGACAGGACAAGCGTTGGCCGGGCGATACGGGTCCCGGCCAACCAGGCCGCGGCCGGATACGAGATCACGCCGCTGAAAAGGATGAGAAGAAGGGAGACGCCGAACGAGGTATGCAACCGCGCTTCGGCGAACTGCCAGATCGCCATCAGGAGGAGTGCGGCCAGGACGGCGACGGGCAAGGACGGTCGTACGCGCAGGAGATACAGCAACGGCCAGGCCAGGACGATCACGACCCAGCGCCCGACCTCCCACACCTGCACAAGGAGGCCGAGACACCCGGTGTACTCCCCGCAATACGAGGAGTCAGGGAAGAGCTCGACCATCAGCACGATCCCTGCGATGAGACCGACAGTGAGGATGATCCCCACCGCCCAGGCCAAGACCATCTGCCTACCAGGTCTCTCACCCGGCAGGGATAACTCCGGCGGCAATTCGATCATCTGCGAATGGTGACACGCAGGACGCCACCTGGCCAGAGCAGGCCTTCCGCAGCAGAACAAATGGAGAAGCCCGTCTAGCCTAGGTCGGGCGCGCGGTCACGCAGTGGAGGCCGCGTCCGGCGAATGAGGGAGACGATGTCGGCGACGCGACTGCTGGTCCTGGGCGTGGTACGGCGGCTCAGCCAGGCACACGGCTATCTCGTCGGCGCCGAACTGGAGTCGTGGGAGGCCGGGCAATGGGCGGGGCTCAGGTCAGGATCGATCTACCACGCCCTCCGTCAACTGGCCAAGGACGGGCTGCTGGACGCCACCGAGGTGCACGAATGGCCCGGCCGAGTCGACTACGTCATCAACGACAAGGGTGAGGCGGAGTTCCTGCGGCTGCTCAGGACCGCTTTGAGCGTGCCCGACCGGCGTCCGGAGATGTTCGACGCGGCCATCGCGCTGCTGCCGGCGCTGCCGAAAGAGGAAGCGATCACGCTGCTCAAAGAGCGGTTGCGCGCCATGGAAGACGAGCGGGCGCGGATCGAGGCCGTGATGCGCGAGAGTCCGCGACCGGGACACCTGACGGAGCTGTTCGACCTGCGCGCGAAGCAGGCCTCGGGCGACGCGGCATGGACCCAGGGCCTGATCGTACGGCTGGAACGGGGTGCGGAGCCGGCCTGACCGGTCGCCCCCCGGTTTGACGGTGGGAGGGCGGGTGGGCCATAGTTCGATACCCAAATTTGGTTAACCAAATTTGGGTATCTCTTCGTGAAGGAGCTCCATGCGCGTCCGTACCGCAGCAGCGGCAACACTCCTGCTCACTCTTATCTCGCCCCCGGAAGCGGCGAGCGCCACCACCACCTGCAAACCAGTCAGCGCCGAAGTGGCGATGACCTCCGGCGGCCCCGCCGACCAGCGCGTGGCCGGCACCCTGTGCCTGCCGCGCGGCCGTGCCGCCACCGTTCAGCTGCTCATCCCCGGCGGCTTCTACGGCCAGGCGTACTGGCAGGCGCGCGGCGACCGGCGGCGCCCCTCCTACGTCGAGACGATGACCGCCGCCGGCTACGCCACGCTGGCCATCGACCGCCTCGGCACCGGCGCGAGCACGTACCCGCCCAGCGCCCGCTTCCGGCAGGACACCCACCAGATCGTCGTACGCCAGCTCATCGAACAACTCCGCGCCGGCCGTCTCGGCGGCGGCCGCTTCACCAAGGTCGTCCTGGTCGGCCACTCGCTGGGCTCCACCCTTGCCCGTACCCTCGCCGCCACCCATCCCGCCGGGGTGGACGGCGTCATCCTCACCGGCGAGTCGAGTGCCCCGAACCAGGCCGCCTTCGAGCAGATGGGCGCGCAGATCTACCGTGCGGCCGACGACCCGCGCTTCGCCGAGCGCGGGCTCGACGACGGCTACCTCACCACCCGGCCCGGCATGCGGGCCGCCTGGTTCTACCACCGGCCCAACGCCGACCCCAAGGTCATCGCCGCCGACGAGGCCACCAAGACCACCGACGTCTTCCCGCCCGGCGACTCCTACACCCCGCCCTCCATCAACAAGGGCATCCAGGTGCCGGTGCTGATCGTCACCGGCGAGTACGACAAGCTGCTCACCCCGACCCACTCCTCCACCGAGCTGCGTGCCCAAGAGGCCCCCTTCTACGGCCCGCGGGCAAAACTGGAGGCCGTCCTGGTCCCCGGCACCGGACATGTGCTCAACGCGCACCGTACGGCGTCCGGTTGGTCGGCCAAGGCCCGGGACTGGGCCGACCGCCGCGTGGGCGGAGCGGCCCGATGAGCCAGGAGCCGATCGACAGCCCGACCAAGTGGGTCGCCGGCCACGTCAAGAAATACGTCGAGTCCGGCGGCGCCCGTGGCCACCTCTTCCACGGCGCGCCGACCCTGCTGATCACCACGACCGGCCGCCGCTCGGGACTCCCCCGCCGTACCGCGCTCATCTACGGCCGCGACGGCGAGCACTACCTCGTGGTCGCCTCCAACGGCGGCGCCGCCGACCACCCGCTCTGGTTCCACAACCTGCTCGCAGAACCGCGGGTCCGGGCGCAGGTCGGCGCCGACGTGTTCGACGCGGTGGCCCGCCCGGCGACCGCCGACGAGCGACCCCGGCTGTGGGAGACCATGATCGGGGTGTGGCCGCAGTACGCGGGCTATCAGCGAAAGGCGCCGAGGGAGATCCCGGTCGTGGTCATCGAGCGGGCCGGCTGAGCAGCGGTGGGCTCGCGGCCGACGACTATGTCGGTCGCCGGCGAGCCTGGTTCTTCTCGTGGATGACCGCGTGGGCATCTGCGACGGGGCCCAGGTGCCCGAGCTTGTCGGGGTTGATCACCGAGCGGATGGTCTGGATGCGTCCGTCGAGGATGTCGAGCGTCCAGATGTTGACGACCCTGCCATCGCGGTCGCGGAGGATCGCGCCCGGCTGTCCGTTCACCTCGTGTGCTTCCAGCACGGCGCCGATCTGGGTCAACGGAGGCACGTTGGCGGCCAGTACGCGGGCGACCCGCTCAACGCCGTAGACGGGGATCGTACCCCCGACCTTGCCGCCGCCGTCACTGACGAGCTGAGCGTCGGCGGCGAGGAGCTCGCGCAGCCCGTCGACGTCCCCTTCCTTGAGCGCGTCGAGGAACCGTTCGGCGAGTTCCTCGCGCTTCCCGCGGTCGGTCTCGAACCGGGGCCGGTCATCCCGCATGTGGCGGCGTGCCCGTGACGCGAGCTGGCGGCAGGCCGCCTCCGAGCGCCCCACCGCCGACGCGACCTCGGGAAAGCCGAAGTCGAACACCTCCCGGAGCACGAAGACGGCGCGTTCGAGCGGGCTGAGTCGCTCCAGCAGCAGTAGTGCGGCCATCGACAGCGAGTCGGCCAGTTCCGCGGCGCGTTCCGGGTCCTGGTAGGGGTCGGCGAGCAGCGGTTCGGGGAACCACGGCCCGATGTACTCCTCCCGGCGGACCCGGGCGGAGCGCAGCACGTCGATCGAGATCCTGGTGACTGTCGCCGAGAGGAAGGGCTTGGTGGATCGCGGTTGCGTCGAGGTCGCCGCGTAGCGCAGCCAGGTCTCCTGAACGGCGTCCTCGGCCTCGGTCACGCTGCCCAAGATCCGGTAAGAGATCGAGAACAACAGCGGTCGAAGTTCCTCGAATTCCTTGTCTCGCGTCATCCCAACCCGTCCTAGAAGCCCTGGCGCCACGAGGGTAGCGCAGGGCTTTCGGTTGTGAGGCCGCTCACACCGTGTCACAACCGAAAGGGGCACATCGTCTTAGGGAGCATGACAAACGCGGAACAGACCTCGGTGCTGATCACCGGAGGCAACAAGGGACTCGGCTTCGAGGCGGCGCGGCGGCTCGGGGAACAGGGTTGGACGATCTTTCTCGGCTCGCGCGATGAAGGTCGAGGACGGGCCGCTGCCGACAAGCTGGCCGACGGTGGCGCGAACGTGGTCATGGTCCCGCTGGACGTGACCTCGGACGAGTCGGTGAGCGAGGCCGTACGGCTCGTTCGCAAGCACACCGACCGGCTGGATGTGCTGATCAACAACGCCGGCGCGCCAGGAAAGATCGTCGCGCCGGCGGAGGCCACAGTCGACGACGTTCACTCCGTCTACGACACCAACGTGTACGGACCGATCAGGGTCACGCATGCGTTCCTCCCCTTGCTGCGGGCGGCGGACCACCCGCGGGTGGTGATGGTGTCCAGCGGTGGCGGTTCCTTCGCGGTCGTGACCGATCCGGAGCAGCCCGTCTCGAAGATGCACGAGCTCGCCTACAGCTCGTCGAAGGCGGCGCTGAACATGATCACCGTCAGGTACGCCCAGGCGCTCCCGGAGATCAAATTCAACGTCGCCACTCCCGGAGAAGTCGCCAATCGCAAATTCGCCGCCACCGACATGAACCATCACACCGGCCAGCTGACGGTCACCGAGGGCACCGACTCGATCGTCGAACTCGCGACGATCGACGCCGACGGGCCGACCGGGATCTTCATCGATCGCCTCGGCCCCGTCGCGTGGTAAGCGGCTGAGCACGGGCAGGGGACCAAGGCCGTCAGCCGATGGCGTCGAGCAACTCGCGCTCGCGCCCGGCGCTGAGTCCGGCGCGTCTTGGCCGGTCCAGACCCTGCTCGCGTTCCCAGAGCAGGGTGTCGGCCAGCAGTTCCGCCCGCGGCCGATGACGGAGCCCCGCGGCGCGCGCCGCGGACCCGCTCCGGGCCGACCACCCTTCCCAACCCGGCTCGACCAGCCACATCGGCAGCGACTCGGCACCCATGTACTCGGCCACGCCGTTCGCGAGCAGCCATGCCGAGTCGGCGGTGACCATCGAACCGGTGTGCCCGCCGATATCCCGGGACAGCTCGATCCACTCCCCGAACGACACGACCGGACCGACAGCGTCGTACGTGCCGATGGTCCCCGCCTCCGCGGCGTCGAGCAGCCAGCCGGCGAGATCCCGAACATCGATTGCCTGAGTCGGCATGGCCGGCGCGTCGGGAACCAGCATCGGCCCTTGCGGATCACGTGCGGCCCGGGCCACCCAGTAACCGGAACGTCCGCTGTGATCGCCCGGACCGCCGATGAGACCCGCGCGCGCGATGAGGAGACGGTCGCCCACGACGGCCGCCGACGCCTGCTCGCAGGCGACCTTCGCCTCGCCGTACGCCTCCCGGTCGGCCTCGCTCCGGTCGGTCGGAGCGAGCAGGACCGTGGACTCATCCGCGTCCGGCACGGCATGGGAGGCGTAGGCGCTGACGGAGGAGACATAAGCCCAGTGCCGGGCCCTGCCACCCAGTGCGTCAAGCGCCGCACGAACGAAGCCCGGCTGCCACGACACCTCTATGACCGCATCCCATTCGCGGTCGAGCAGCGGCCCGTAGGCCGAAGGAGCGCGCCGGTCGGCGACCACCAGCGTCGCCCCGTCCGCGACTTTCCCACTTTCGCCGCGCGCCAGACACGTCACCCGATGGCCACGCTCGATCGCCTGCCGCGACAGCTCCCGGCCCACCCACGCTGTTCCACCCAGAACCAATATCTCCATCCCGCCACCCAAGCACCGCGAACACCGATCACCCAGGCGGGTTCACCGACAGCAGACCCGATTCACTGACAGCGAAGTCGATGTCGTCAGATGCGCACTGCTTGCGGTGCTCCTGGCAGCCCGACCCGAATCTGTCAGTCCGGCACGTCATGATCGGCGAGCGGTTAGTCGGTAGATCCCCCTGAGGAGCGCCATGGTTGTCGCCGACGGAGATGGATGGTCCGACCTTGGCTGGAATGCCTGGACGGATCTCGCTCTGATCCGATCCCGCCTCGATGCGGGTGCCGACCCCCATTCAGGCACGTACTTCAACAGACTGCCGCTATATGAAGCGGCCGAGCACGGCTCACCTGAGGTGGTCGAGGAACTGGCCCGCCGCGTCGACAACGTCGATGCCGACCATGAGGGCCGTACCGCACTCTGGGAAGCCGTTTTCGCCAACCGTCCCGACAACGCCCGTGCCCTGGTCGCTGCCGGTGCCGATCCGTGGCGCCCGATGATGGCCGGCTGGTCCCCCGGACGACTCAGCCTGGCCAGTCCAACCCCCGACCTGTTCATCCCTCCGGGAGAAGCCGGCTTGTCCGCGACCGAGGCCGCAGCCGTGACGGAGGCTGAGCGCCTGATAGCCGCGTTGGGACACTTCTATTACGAGGGGGTGGGCCTGGCGTGCGTGGCCGGCATCAGCGCAACCGAGGCCGCGCAGCGCCTGGAGGCCACGCCGATCGAGGACTCGCTCCCCGACGACCTGTCGGGCGACGAGGGTCTGCATATCATCGGCGCTACTGACGTGCCCGGTGGATGCGTCATCAGCCAATCTTGGGGATACGCCCCCTCTATGCCCGGCGTCCTGAAGCGCTTGTCAGCAGGCACCATCTGCTACGGGATGTACGCCAACCCCGTGAGCGGCAACCAAGGAACCGTCGCCCGCGACGGAATGCTCGAAGAGCGGGGCAGGCGTCCCGGCGGCGGCATCGTGTCCGCCGACGAATCAGCCGAGGAGATCCTCGCCGCCTACCTCTACCGCCACAAGCCCGTGCCCTATTGCTGTGCCAGCGCGGTTCTGCGGTTGGCCGACGCCCGGGCGATCGACGGCGAACCTGACAGGTGGCTGAGGCTGCCCGAACGGGACTGGTGGCACTGAGCGAGCGCACCGGAGCACTCAGCAATAAGATCATTGCTGTTTGCGATGATCCGGCGATCGGGAGCCTCGATGAGTGACCTCGGCGGCTTCGGCCCCCTGGAGATGGACGAGCGCGAGGCGATCGGCCCCTACCGGATCGTCGGCCGGATGGGCGCCGGGGGCATGGGGGTGGTCTACGCGGGGATCGCGGCCGACGGCGCCCGGGGCGCGGTCAAGGTCATCCATCCGGGGTTAGCCGCGGATCCGCACTTCCGCGCCCGCTTCGTCCGCGAGGTCGATCTCCTGTCCCGGGTACGCGGGCGCTGCACGGTCTCGGTGCTGGCCGCCGACACCGCCACGATGCCTCCCTGGCTGGCCACCGAGTTCGTGCCCGGCCCGACGCTCAACACGTACGTACAGGACAACGGGCCGCTGGGCCCGGACGAGCTGCTCTCGTTCGGCGTGGACATCGCCGAGGCGCTCACCGACATCCACCGGGCCGGCATCGTGCACCGCGACCTCAAGCCCGGGAACGTGATCTTCTCCGCCTCCGGCGCGAAGGTCCTGGACTTCGGCATCGCCCGGGCCCTCGACGAGAGCGGGCTCACGGGCACCGGCGCGCTGATCGGGACGCCCGGCTGGATCAGTCCCGAGCAGTACCGGGGCGACCAGGCGGACGCCGCCGCCGACGTCTTCGCCTGGGGCGCGCTGATGGCGTACGCCTCGACAGGCCGCCCGCCGTTCGGCACCGGAGCCCCCGACGTCCTCGCCTACCGCGTCATGAGCGTCGATCCCGATCTGTCCGGGGTACCCGCGCAGATCCGCGACCTCGTACGGAGCGCGCTCGCCAAGGATCGGGCGGCCCGGCCCGCCGCGCCCGAGTTACTCGCCCGCGTCACCGCGCTCAGGGCGGGCACCACGATCCCCTTTCCGCCGCGCGACAAACGCCTGGTGGTGCCGCTGTGGTCGGCCGCGGCCGTCATAGCGGCGGTCGTAGCCGTCGGCGCGGTCTTCGCGGCGAACTCGGCGGGAACGCCAGAGGCATTCCGGAGCCCGAGCGACTCTCCCTCGTCCACACCCGCGGAAACCCAGACCCCGGACACGAGCGAGGACCCGGTCGAGACGCCAACGGCGAGCGATCCCCCCAGCACGAAGGAGACCCCCGAGGAGACGCCCAGCACAAAGAAGACCACCGAGAAGACGTCCCCCACGAAGAAGAAGGCGAGCGCGCGCCCGAGCCCGCGCCGCTCGGCCACCGGCGTACCGTGCGCGTCCGACGACTCGATACTCCGGCAGGCCTCCGTGCTGAACCACGGCAGCATGCCGGAGGACGCGGTGGTCGCGCGCAAGCGGTGCGTCGGCTTCTGGGTCGCGGCCGAGATCAACTCTTCGAGCGTCGGCGGAGTCGAGCTGATCGCGAAGCGGAACGCGACGCGATTCCTCAACGCCGAGATCGGCAGCAACTTCTGCTCGCTGGAGGACGGCCCGGCACTCCTCGCGAGCGCACCGGCCAGCATCAGAACCTTCCTCTGCCCCAACGGCTTCAGCTGAACCGAGGCGGTCGCGGCACTGGCCCAGCGCATCCGATCATCGCCCTCGCTGCTGGATCAGGTGATCACACTCTTCGGTGGCGTCTTCGTAGCTGCTCAGCAGGAACGCGTGGATCGTCGCCAACTGGTCGCCGGAGAAGGTGGCCATCAATCGGCGACTGCGGGCATCGAGCCCTTCGTAGAACGAAGCGATTCGTTCGAGTCCCGGGGCCGAAGCCTCGACGAGGACGCGGCGACGATCCGTCGGGTCAGGTTGGCGCCGGACATACCCCGCCTTCTCCAGGCGGTCGATCATGTGCGTGACCGCGCCAGTAGTCCGCCCGAGTTGCGAACTGAGCGCGCCGGCCGTGGAAGCTTCCGCGCGGTTGAGCGCGTGCAGGCAGAGCAGATCGGTCTGGGCGATGCCGAGGTGCTGGGCGATCAGGTCGTTCAGACGTCCAAGGGCTCCAGCGAGGTCCGTCATGGACGCGACGATCCGGTCCGCGTGGTCGTCATGCGGTTTGACGGGCATGCGAGACTCCATTTATCTTCGCGGTTCAGATACTTAGCGATGCAGCTAGTGTATCCGATGCCAACTTCTGCGAACTGGAGAGCCTCCGGTGTCTACCGACGCGCCAACCACACCCAGAGCTCGAACAGTGGCACTCGTCATCATCCTGCTGGCGAGCTTCATGGACCTGCTCGACGTCACCATCGTCAACATCACTCTGCCCTCCGTCAGAGCGGAGCTCGACGCCTCGCCCGCGCACCTGCAGTGGATGCTCGCCGGCTACACGCTCGCGTTCGCCTTGGGCATCATCACCGGCGCCAGGCTCGGCGACCTGTACGGCTACAAGCGCGTCTTCCTCGCGGGGATCGCGGGCTTCACCGCCGCTTCCGCTCTGTGCGGCGCCGCCCCCACCGCGGAGGTGCTGGTAAGCGCGCGCATCGTCCAGGGCCTCTTCGCCGCGGCGATGGTTCCCCAGGTGCTCTCGCAGATCCAGCTCATGTACGCCCCGCACGAGCGCGGCGGAGCCATGGCGGCCTTCTCCTCCCTGTCCGGGCTGGCGGCCGCCACCGGGCCGATCCTCGGGGCGGCCCTGCTGGAAGCCGACTGGTTCGGCCAGGGCTGGCGCACCGTGTTCTGGCTCAACGTCCCCGTAGGCATCCTCGCATTCCTCACCGCCGCCGCAGTCCTGCCGGAAGCACGGAGCACCACCCGGCCGCGCCTTGACGTCGCCGGCGTCCTCATCTCATCAGCAGGTCTGATCCTGGTCCTCTACCCGCTCATCAAGGGCAGCGAGGAGCTCCCCTGGCCTCTATGGGCATATGTGAGCATGATCCTGGGCGTCATCGTCCTGGCAGGATTCGTCCGGCATCAGCAGCACCTCTCTGGCCAGGGGAAGTCCCCTCTGATCGAGGTTGCGCTCTTTCGGGTGCGGTCGGTCGGCGGTGGCCTCCTGATCCAGTTCCTCTTCTTTCTCCCGGTGATGGGCTTCTTCCTCACCTTCATGCAGCTCCTTCAGCCCGGTCTCGGCATGACGCCCATGAGCGCCGGTCTGACGATCCTGCCGTGGCCGATCGCCACCACCATCGCCGCCGGACTCGGAGCAGCGGTGCTGCTTCCGCGCCTTGGGCGCACCACAGTGCAGATCGGGCTGGTTGTGCTGGCTGTCGGTTTTGTGCTCCTCGCGGCGGCCGCAGGCACGAACTGGATCAGCTTCCTGCCCGGTGTCGTCGTCGGTGGCCTGGGGATGGGGCTGACCGTGGCACCCCTGGCCCAACTGACTCTGGAGAAGGTCCCCGCCAGGCACGCGGCTTCCGGATCCGGCCTGTTCAACACGGTCGCCCAGCTCGCCGCGTCCGTGGGCGTGGCCCTGTTCGGCACTGTCTTCTTCGCTCAGCTTTCCGCACACAACGGCGGATACACCACGGCCTTCACCGCCACCATCTGGGGCAGCCTCCTCTTGCTCGCCATCACCTTCGCCGCCAGTTTCCTGCTGCCGCGAAAGGAGACCGCATCCACAACCGCACCCGCGAAACCCTGACGAAGGCGGCCGAACCCTCGGCGCTACATGCTCCCGAGCTTCCGCAGCGCCCGCTCAGATGCCGAGCCCGGCTCGGCGGCGAACAGGTCCAGCCCGCAGCACGACGGCCCGTCGGGCAGCGCGATGAGCTCGCCGTGCAAGGTCAGTTCGCCGACGACCGGGTGGTGCAGCACGTACACCCGGGACCGGACCCGCGCGACCGGGTGCTCCGCCCATATCCGGGCGAAGTCCGCGCTCAGCTCCCGCAGGTGGTCAATGTGCGCCGCGAGTCCGACGTCCCCGCGATAGCGCCCGAGCAGTACGCGTAGGTGCGCCACGTGCTCGCGGGCCGCCCGCTCCCAATCGGTACGGTGCAGCTCACGCAGGTAGGGCTCGGCGAACAGAAGGTGCGAGAACGTGCGGCGGTCCTCCGGCAGCCCGGTGAAGTCGCCGAACACCGCCACGGCGAGCTGATTCCAGCCGACGATCTGGGTGTGCCGGCCGACCACCAGCGCCGGCGTCATCACGAACGACTCCAGCAGGTAGCGCAAGCCCGCGGGCACATCGGACGAGGCCGCGGCCCCCGCGCACGCCTGGGGACGCCGCGCGATCCGGTGCAGGTAAGCCAATTCATCCGTGTCCAGGCGCAGCGCTACGCCGATGGCGTTCAGGACCTCGTCGGAGACGCTGTCGCCCTTGCCCTGTTCCAGCCGCGTGTAGTGGGCGATGCTCACGCCCGCCAGCTGGGCCAGCTCCTCACGCCTCAGGCCGGCGACCCGGCGCATTCCGCCGTAGTCGCGCAGCCCGACGTCCTCCGGGCGCAGGCGGGCGCGGCGTGACTTGAGGAACCCACTCAGCTCGGCCCTGTCGTCCACCCGACAACCCTACGGTGATCACGCCGTGAGTACGCAGAACACGGACCTGGCCGGGCGGCCGCGACGACTCCACGCTGTCAGGCGAGCCACCCACGCGCGACCTGCGCTCGCGGCTCTCCACACGAACGTACGGAGACAAGCCATGCCCCAAACCCTCGGACTCATCGGCAGCGGAATGATCGGTTCTTCCGTTGCCCGCCTGGCCGTCGCGGCCGGCCTCGAGGTTGTCCTCAGTAATTCGCGAGGCCCTGAGACACTCGCCGACCTTGTCGCCGACCTGGGCGAGCTTGCCCGAGCGGCCACACCGGCAGAAGCGGCACGCGCCGGAGACCTGGTGGTGGTGGCCATCCCGCTGAAGGCCTGCGAACACCTCCCCGCCGAAGCTCTGGCCGGCAAGACGGTGCTGGACACGGCGAACTACTACCCCGAGCGGGACGGCCACCTGGCCGAACTGGATGCGGGCGAACTGACCTCCAGCGCTCTGCTGCAACGCCACCTCGCGGCCTCCCAGGTGGTCAAGGCCTTCAACAACATCACCCCGCACCAGCTGTTCTCCCTCGCCCGGCCCACGGGCGCGCCGGACCGCAGCGCCCTGCCCATCGCCGGCGACGACCCGGGGGCCAAGGCAGGGGCCGCCCGGCTGCTGGACGTCATCGGTTATGACGCGGTGGACATCGGCACACTCGCCACCAGCTGGCGCAGCGAACCGAACACACCGGTATACGTCCAGCCCTATCTCGGTGAAATGCCCGCCATGAGCATGGAGGACTTCTTCCGCTGGACTCTCCAGACACCCGGCATCGTCGTTCCGGCAGCGCAGGTCGGCAAGCTCATCGAGACCGCGGTCCGCCGGCCGGCAGGCGAGGCCAGGATCCCGAACGACGACTGACCCTGGAACCTGGCCGGGTCACCATGCTCACCGACTGGCGCGGGCGTCCCGCCGCAGCCAGAGCGCCGCGGCGACGGACAGAAGAAGGGCCGCGAGGAGGACGTGGTAAGCCAGCTCCTGCGAAACCGGTGTCTTATAGACGACGGCGGTGACCTGGATCGGCAGCACGTACATCGCGGCGGCCATGATCCAGCGCGGGCTGCGGGCGACGGCTGTGGCCCACACCGCCAGGAGCAGGAGACCGGCTTCCAGCCCCGCCCGCATGACCTGCGCCAGCACGCCGTACGGCGCATCGAGCACGTAGGTGACGAGCACGGCGGCGACCGGGATCGCGGGCCAGACCCACGAGCGGCGCCGGAGGTCTCGCGGCCGGCGGACGGCGAGGACGGCCGCACCGGCCGCCAGCAGCCCGTACGGGATCAAGGACACCCAGTTGTGGTAGGACGGGCCGAGCAGGCCGGTGCCCCACGCGGTCACGTCCCCGCCGAACATCATGACGCGGCCCGTCGACACAGCGACGGCCACGGCGAGCGGCAGGGACACCCGTGCCCAGCCGCGCATCAAGGGTCAGCAGCAGCACAGTGGAGGCAGTCCTTGGGGTACGTCAGCAGGACGAACTCGTACCAGCGCTCCGCGAGCGAGCGGCTCATGCCTGCGCCGTCCCGGCCCGGAACGCCGCGCGGTGGGTGACGACTCTGGCCGCCTGTTCCATCCGCGCCGCCTCCTCGGACAGGGCTCGGTGACCCTCCTCGGTGATGCGGTAATAACGGCGGGGTCGTCCCTGTACGGTCTCCTCCCGGTCCACGACGACCAGCTGGCTGCCCGACATGCGGTTGAGCGCGCCGTAGAGGGTACCGACGGCGAGTCGCACCCTCCCGTCGGACAGCTCCTGGGCCCGTTTGATGATCCCGTAACCGTGCAGGGGACCATCGAGCAGCGCGGCCAGCACGAAGTAGGCCGGCTCGCTCATCACGGATGAGTCTTTGATCATACGCGCCACGATATATCGGGAAACGAGCCGTCACCGAACAGGATCCGCGCTGCCAAGGCACGACCGGCACGACCACGGAGCATGGCCACCGCCGCCTCTGCCGCGGCTGGGGATCGGATGCCGCCGAACACGCGGCGCAGCAACAGCCGTCCTCGGAACCGGGACCGCAGCGCGCCCCCGTCGTACTGGCTCAATACGCGTTCGTCGCCAGTACGCAGGTACCTGGCGGCAAGCCCCGCGGCCAGTTCGGACATGCGTAAGCAGGGGTCCAACCCGCCGGCCGTCAGCGGCGACACCGCGCCCGCCGCGTCCCCCACGAGCAGCCCGGCGGGGCACGCCAACCGTCGCAGCACGCCGCCGACCGGGATCGGGCCACCTCGACGCTCGACCGGACCGGTCGGCACCGCGCGGCCGGGCGCGTCCGCGGCGAAAGCGTCCAGCAGGTGGCGGATGCCGGCGCGCATCGCGGCCGGATATCCCGCGACGCCGACATGGGCGTGCCGGCCGTCGTCGATGACCCACCCCAGGTACCCCGGAGCGACCCGGGGATCCAGCACGCAGTGGAACACCGGGGTGTCCGTGCGCGACGCGATCGGATGGACGATCTCGGCACCGACCAGGAAGCGCCGGTTGACGTCGAGGCCGAGATCACGGGCCACCTGGGAACGGGCGCCATCCGCGCCGACGATGAACCGGGCCGTCACCGGTTCCGCACCCTCGAACCGCACAGAACCCATCGACGCGCCGACATACCGTACGCCCAGGAGGACCCGTGCCCCGGCCGACTCCGCCGCGCGATGCTCGTGCTCGTAGACGGCCGCCATGTCCGCCACGCGATACTCGTCCCGGTCGCTGGTGAGCCGGATCGGTGCCCGCCGCGACGGCGGATACAGCAGCACGTCCCGAATACCAGGCCCGAGCAGGTGGTCCGGCAACTCGAAGTCGTCGAGCGTGCGCCGCACGAAGATGCCCGTCGTCCGGATGCCCGCCGACAGCGACCTGCGGCGGTCGACGACCATCACCTTCAGTTCCCGTCCCGCGAGCAGGCGGGCTGTGCGCAGGCCGGCCAGGCCCGCGCCCACGACCAGTACATCAACGGTCCGCATACTCTAGGACGGTAGAAGCGGCATTCCACCCATGCGACCGTCTGCACGGTACCCGCCCCTTATCTCTACACCGCTGCCACACTCGGGACCGCCGGCTGCTCGTCCGCTCTCATCAGTCGCCGCCCACGATCGTGTTAGGCAGCTTCGGGCGTACGTCCGTCCAGCCGGATGCGGTCACAGCGGTCCACGAGCTCAGCGTTCCCGTACGGTCAGAGGATCGCTCTTGTACGGCAAGCAGCCGACCTGAGGACTCATCGATGATGATCTGCTGTGCCCCAGCGAATTCGATCCCTCTTCCAACCCGCCCCAGGGGATCGGCAATGGTCCCGATGCTCTTGACGCTCGAAAGACTCGCGAGCACGCGGTAGAGCGCGGCGCGTACTTGAGGAGTCGTCGGCAGTTGGGCGAGCAGGCTGACGGCCTGGGCGTACAGAGACTCCTCATCGGCCGGGTAACCACCTCGCCGGTCCCACGCCTGGAGGACTTCCCTGAGTCGCACCGGGTCCGCCGGCAAGGCCATGACCTCTTTTGTCGTGACGTGTATGGCCCCGACCTGGGGATAGGAAACCTCGGCGGCATGCTGGTCGTCGATTCGCAAGGCGAACGGCGGTTGCGGCACCACACCGCCGATGCTGGGAACGCCGGGCCCCTCACAGGCGCCGAGCCGGTACGCACCCTCTTGGCGCCAGATCGCCTCATCGGCCTCGGCAAGCGGCTTGCCCGACTGAGCGGTGACCAGAAGCCAGCTCGGCTCCCGCTCCGACTTGGCCATCCAGACTTCATGCGTGCATGTCACCTGATATTCGAGCAACTTGGGTGTCATGCCGGTAGGTGCGCGTCCTTCCTTTCCCGTTGCCATGCTCTGGCCGACAGAGTGCCAGTAGCGACCCGTCGCCGCGCTGGTGGTCTCGATCCGATCTGCGGCGGAGAGGAGGACGGTACGGGCGGATACGGGCTGAGACGTCAGGGACTCAGTGCCCGGACTCCGGACCAGCATGGCCGTCACGACCGTGACGGCCATCGCGACGGCAGCGATGCGAATGGCGGTCATGACGTTCGACCTCGGCCGTGACGGCCTGCGCGCCGGTCTTCTCGCCGGCTCGTCGCCGGCCTTGATCAGCAGGTCATCGGCGGAAAGGCGCGATCCGCGATCCAACGAGTCCGGACGGGCCATGGCGAGTAGTCGCATCGCGTCGGGCTTGCGGCTCATCGAAGTTTCCCTCCGGGGATGATCACGGGCTTTGGAGATGGGGTGGTACCTGGGGTGTCGATCGCCGATCGCAGCCGGCGGCGTGCGCGATGCAGCCGGACGAAGAAGGTGGCCTTCGTACAGCCCAGCACTTCGGCCGCTTCCGCGGCAGACAGGCCGTGCCAGGTGGTGAGGGTCAGGATCTCTTTGTCGTCTTCGGAAAGGGTGGCGAGCGCGCGAAGTATGGTGAGTCGTTCGGTGGCGTGTTCGCCCACGTCGGTGACGGCCTGCTCCATCCACGTACGCAGGTCGGCTGCCAAAGATTCACGACGGGCGATCTGCCGGAAGTTGTCCCGCAGGATGTTCCGGGCGACGCGGAAGAGCCATGGCAATTGCGCCTGCTCAGGGATGTCGTCGAGTCGTCGCCAGGCGACGAGGAAGGTCTCGCTGACCACTTCCTCCGCGAGTTGATGTCCGGCTCGACTCACCGCATAGCCGTACACCCGCGCCTGGTAGGTGTTGTAGAGCGTGGTGAAACGCTCGTGAGGGTTGGGCAAGCCGGTTCCTTCGGTTGGGAGGCACGTTGTCCATGGAGCATGTGGTCCGCCGGAAGGCTTTCTTACATCTCAATTTCGCCTTTTCCGCGCAGAACCTGCCCGCGCCACAGGCAGCCGCCAAGTCGACCGTCCTCCCGCCCACACCCGCCGGGCTCACAGGCTGATCCCAGCCGCGGCCTGCCCTCACTCCTGAAGTCGTAGCCCGGGTGGTGGGGTAGCGGTTATTTCTCGGGGCCGAACAGTTCGGCCACGACGTACAGGTCGTCCGGCGCCGCCGTCAGCTCGAAGTCGTCGAGCTCGGGGTGGACGCAGAGGAGCGCCACGTACATCGAGTACGGGCGCACCTCTTTCCGTTCCGACTTCTCGAGTTCGCGCCAGGACCTAACGGACGCGCCGGTCAGGTCGAGCTCCTCGTAGGGGCCGCGCCAGGTGATGCGGCGCTCGACGTGCCGGAAGGTGCCCGTCTGCCACAAGGCTCCCTCCCGTACGGCCACGGCGACGACGAGCCTGAGCGAACCGACCTCGGCACCGATGGCCAGCGCGCCCTCAACCTTCGCTCTGGTGGCGGCGGCGCGGCGGCGCACAAGTACCGGCATCACGAATGCGGTGAACAGGACCGCCGTCACTTCAAGGGCGCGTAACGCCACATCCA
Organism: Nonomuraea sp. NPDC026600; assembly: GCF_040638335.1. Lineage (NCBI taxonomy): Bacteria > Bacillati > Actinomycetota > Actinomycetes > Streptosporangiales > Streptosporangiaceae > Nonomuraea > Nonomuraea sp. NPDC026600. The sequence continues at coordinate 100,140 of NZ_JBEZYD010000021.1, read as the reverse complement.
TCCGGCCATCGTCGCACCCGCCTCCACAACTGAACAGGCCAGGAATGCGCAACGTCTGTGGCCCCGGCGCCGGTCATCGCGGGGAACCCGCGTGCAGAGCCTCCCGCGTCCACTGGTGTCGTGGCTGCGTGTGCAGCTGCCAGTAGTGCTCGGCGATGTCGTCAGGGTCGAAGTCGGTACCCGGGGCGACCGGACCGGCCACGGTGACGCTCGCCACGTGCACCCCGGCAGGTCCGTACTCTTGGTCGAGCAGCGTCACCAGGGTACGGACACCTGCCTTGCCCAGGGACAGGCTCACATACTGCGGCTTGGGCTCGGGCATGCCGCCCGTGATGATGATCGTTCCATGCCCGCGTGCCGCCATGGCGGGTGCGACGTGAGCCGCGGCGTTGAGCGCGCCGACCACGTTCACCGCCCATGCCTCCATGTGACCGCGTACCGACAGCTCGCCCGGCGCGTCCGCCTGGATGATCGCGGCGTTGTACACGACGACGTCCGGCACGCCCTGCTCGCGGACAACCTCGTCGAGCGCGGCGTTCAGCCCGGCCTGGTCCGTACTGTCGGCCTCCAACGTGACAACGGGGACTCCGCTGGGAGCAACCGCCTTGGCCGCGGCACGCAACGTCCGGTCGCTCCGGGCGATCAGCGCCATCGGCAGCCCTTCCCTGGCGAACCTACGAGCCACCGCCTGCCCGATCCCCGGCCCTGCACCAATGATCACGGCACCCGACATTGACATACTCCTTGCTTTCCAGATCAGTGATACTCGGGACGCTAAGGCATCACATCCATGTGAAGGTCAAGGGGAGGAAGAAACCGAATGCGGATCGGCGACCTGGCTCACAAGACCGGGGTGAACAGGCGGCTGCTGCGCTACTACGAGGAGCAGGATCTCCTCAGGCCGGTCCGCCTGGACAACGGCTACCGCGAGTACACCGAGGCGGACATCTCGGCAGTACGCCATATCCGTGCCCTGCTCGCCGCTGGGCTTTCCACCGCGGTCATCGCCCGGGTTCTGCACTGCGTACACGGAGATGACGAACTGACAGTGCCGTCCGGCTGCCCGACCTTCATCGAAAACTTACGGCGCGAACGCGCTCACATCGCCAAGATGATCACTCAGCTCCAGAGTTCGCAGGGGATCCTGGACTCGATTCTCGACGCGGCGCTACAACAGGCAGCAGGTGTGACCGACCTGCCGACGCTCAGCGCCCGTGTCTGACGGCTTTCCGGGGCAGGAGGGCGGCGAGCGGGAGGACCAGGACGGCGAACCCGACGGCCCACCAGAACGTCCGCACGTAGGCGTGCGTCTGGATCTGGGCGGAGGCGGCGCTGATCACCTGTTCGCCGGCCTGCTGCTGGAGGATGACCGCGACCACGGCGGTTCCGAAGGACGCGCCGATGCGCTGGACGACGTTGGTGGCGCTGGTCGCCCGGGGGATCGCGGCGGGCGGGAGTTCCTGGTAGGCCGCCGCCATCGTCGGGATGCCCACGACGCCCAGGCCGATGCCGCGCACCAGCAGGGACGCACCGAGGAGGACGTCGTCCGGGTGAGCGGGCAGCTGGGTGTAGGCGAAGGTCCCGGCGGCGGTGAGCAGCGCACCGAGGGCGACCAGTGGCCTGGCTCCGATGCGGTCGGTCAAGGGCCCGACGACCGCGAGGGCGAGCGCGGTGCCGAGTCCTTGGGGGGCGAGCGCGAGTCCCGTGGTCAGCGCGTCGAATCCGCGAAGCTGCTGGTAGTAGAGCGGCAGCAGGAACAGGGGACCGTAGAGCGCCGCGCCCGACAAGAACATCAACGCGGCGGAGGCGCTGAACGACCTGTACCGGAAGAGGCGTACGTCGATGATGGGCGTCTTGACGGTACGCAACGCGTGCGCGACGAACGCGCCGAGCAGTACAAGACCGATCGCGACAGGCACGGCCACGCCGGTGGCGGCGAGACTCGACTTCTCACTCCCCTGGGCCAGGCCGTAGATCATGGCCAGCACGGCCGGTGAGAGCAAGGCGAGGCCGAGCACGTCGAGAGCCTGCTCACCACGGAGCGAGTCGGCGGGCAACCTCCACCAGGCCAGCACGATCGCCAGCACGCAGACGGGCACGTTGAGCAGGAAGATCCACCGCCACGACAGCTCGTTGAGCACGACACCACCGAGCACCGGCCCGACGATGGGGATGAGGTTGCCGGGAACGGCGACCAGCGCCATGGCCCGGCCGAAGCGGCGAGAGCCGGCGGCCCGAGCCAGGATGATCTGCGCCAGAGGCAGGATCATGCCGGCGCCGGTTCCCTGGACCACACGGAAGGCGATCAGGCTTCCCGTCGACCAGGCGCCGCCGCACAGCACGGAACCGGCGAGGAACAGCGCCAGGGTGGCCAGCCAGGTCGCTTTGGCCCCGAACCGATCGACGCACCATCCGGCGAGCGGGATGACCAGGGCCATCGCGAGCAGGTACGCCGTGGACACCCACTGCACGGTGGAGACGGGCGCCGCGAACTCCTGGCAGAGCCGGTCGAGCGCGACGCTGACGATCGTGGTGTCCAGCAGCGCGGCGAGCGCGCCGACGAGCACGATTCCGGCGAGCTTGAGCAGGGCTGGATCGAGTCGCTCCGCCGTCCCGGCGGAACCGGGCAGGGGGTGTCCTTCTGTCTCGCTCGTCATGTCCTTGCCATCCCGTCATCTTGTTGGCATACCAACATTATTGATACTTTGTTGGCATGCCAACAAATGAGCGCACCCCTCACGTGGGAGTGAGCGTCGCCCAGGCCCCGCTGAGCTCACTGCTGCTTCAGCTCGTCCGGGCGCACGCCGCGCTCGCGACCGCGATGTTGCAGCGGCTCGACCTGGTCGCTCCGCAGGAGCTGGTTCTGCTGTTCCTGGAGGAGCACGGGCCGACCCCGCAGTCGAAGCTCGTCCACTTCCTCGGACGTGACCGCTCCACCGTCACCAGCACTCTGCAGACGATGGAGCGCGCCGGCCTGATCACCAGGGCTCCGTCCACTGCCGACAGGCGAGCGGTGATCATCACGTTGTCGGACAAGGGCCGCGGCCTGTGCCTGCCCATTCGCGAGATCTGGTCGGAGCTGGAGCGCCGGACGTTCGGTGGCCTCACCGACGACCAGCGCGCCGGCCTGGCCCGGACTCTGGTGGATATCCGACAAGGGCTGACGGCAGCGGCGATCCACAAGACCGATGACGACCATGAAAGAGCAGCGGCCGATGAACGCTGAGGCCGTCGGGATCCGCGAGAGCGTGAGCTTCCACATGGCACACGGCCAGTTCGACGCCTCCGGAAGGCTGCTCGACCCAGGCCCGGCCGACACCGCCGCTGCCGCCCTTCTGCGGCAACTCGCCTGGTGGGCGCGGGCGCTGCGGACCGCACGCACTGCCCAGACGTACCCCGCCTGACCACCATCCACAGGAGCCGCTCATGGCCATGGCAATCGCGTTCTCCGCCTACGGCGGCCCGGACGTCCTGCATCCCATCCACATAGACCCACCCGCCGTCCAGGCCGGGCACGTCCGCGTACGGGTCAGGGCCGCAGGGGTCAACCCCGTCGACGCGAAACTCCGCCGCGGCGACTTCGCCGCCACCATTCCGGCGACCTTCCCCTGCCGCCTCGGCAACGAATACGCCGGGACCGTCGAGCACGTCGGCGAGGGCGTGACCGAGTTCGTGGTCGGCGACGAGGTTCTCGGCTCGGCCACCGCCCAGAGCTACGCGGAATACGTGGTCGCCGACGCCGCCGACGTGGTGCGCAAGCCCGCCGCCATGCCGTGGACGGCCGCCGCCGGTCTGCCCGCCGCGGGCCAGACCGCCTACACGGCGCTCCGCCAGATCGGCGTCGCCGCTGGTGAGACCGTACTCGTCCACGCCGCCGCCGGGGGCGTGGGCACCCTGGCCGTGCAGCTCGCCCGCCTCTGGGGCGCCACCGTCATCGGCACCGCGAGTGACCGCAATCACCACCATCTCCGCTCGCTCGGGGCCATCCCGGTCTCCTACGGAGACGGGCTCATCGACCGGATCCGCGCACGGGCACCCCGGGGAGTCGACGCCGCACTCGACGCGATCGGCGGCGAGGCGATCACCGCCTCTCTCGCCGTCGTGGGCGACCGGCGGCGCATCGGCACCCTCGTCGACGCCCAAGCGGTGAAAGACCACGGCATCCTCCGCGTCGGCGGCCGATCGACCGCCGCCCTGCGCGAGCTCGTCGCCCTGTACGAGCAGGGCAGCCTGCACATTCCCATCCACGCGGTCTTCCCTCTGAGCGAGGCCGCCCGAGCCCACCTTGAAGTGCAGACCGGACACGTCCGAGGCAAGATCGTGCTGACGGTCGGCTGACGGGCGGAAACGCTCGCCTGTACCGTTCTAGGCTGTGCGGGTGATCAACGTGGTGGAGTGGACCAGGTTGGAACCGTGGCGGGTCGCCCGTGCTCGTACCGATCGCGATGAGACGGTGATCGTCAAGTGGGTGGGCCCTCATGTTGATGACAGCCACACCGAGGCGTGGCGGTTACGCACGGAGGTAGCCGCGCTGCGGTTCCTGGCCGAGGATCTCCGAGTCGATCTGGCACCACGCGTGTTGGCGGAGGATCTTCTCGCGGGGCGCGTCATTCTGGAGGATCTGGCGCCGCGGGTCGCGCTGGACGGGCTGTTGCGCAGGGACGGCGTCGCCGCGCATGCCGTACGCCTGGAGGCTTTCGCTCGCGCCCGTGGCGAGCTCGGCGCGTTCACCGCCGGACGGGTGGAGCTGTATTACCGGCGGCGAGAGCGCCTGGGGCAGGTCGATCCGGAGGCTGACCGGCTTGGGCGTGTTGCCCGGCTGCGCGAAGAAGGGCTGTCGCAGGCCGAGGTGCTGGGAGTGCCGATCAGTGGGGCGGTGGAACGCGAGTTCGCCCTCGCCCTGGCGGAGTTGGCCGATCCAGGGCCGTTTCTGGCGCTGAGCAATGGCGATCCGGAATCCAACAACATTCTGGTTCGTGCGGACGGGCCGCCTGATGCGCGTCTGATCGACTTCGAGTTCGCCGGGTTCACCCATGCCCTGCACGATGCCGTCTGCCTGTATGTTCCAGGTCCGGCCTGGATGCGGGTGGCGATGTCCGCACGGCCTGCCGGTTCCACGCCGCTGCCGCAGGTCGGCGAGGTCTACCGGCGCGCTTTGGCTGCCGGGGTGCCGCAGGCCGAGGACGAGCGGCTCTATGGGATGGCTCTGGCGGCGGCGTGTGTGGCGTTCGCGCTGACCCGTCTCTGGCGTCTGCCGGTGTTGGATGGGCGTCCGACAGGTGACGGCAGCCGCGCCCAACTCGTCGCGACCCTGGAGGCGGCCGCCTCCGCCGCCCGGGAACACCATGCCCTGCCGCAGCTGGCGGGCCTGTGCCAGCGCCTGGCCGCGGCGCTACGCCGCCGCTGGCCCGATGCTGACATGGACATCGCCGCTCTGGCGCCCTATACGCCGCGCCGGCGGTGATGGGTGGGACGGACAACGAGTTGGGCAGGGTGCCGCGTGACGGTCAGTCGTTGCGGGGTTTGCCGAACTCTTCGATCAGCACGGGATACTGCTCCCCACCGTGTCCGGCGGCGATCGAGCGGTCGGCCATCGCCTTGATCAACTTCGGCAGTTCGGCGTTGACGCCCACCGCCTCGCTCTCCTCGATCAGGTGTGCCATCGCCCGCGCGTCGGTCTCCAGGGCCGACACCCCGGCCGGGAAGGAGCCGCTGTCGATCTGCTCGGCGTACCCAGGCAGCCATTCGGCCACAACGGTAGCGATCTGCCGCGCGAACGGCGCATACGTCGCGGCGTCAACGCCGGCCGTCCTGAGCAGAGCGGTGCCCTGGAGCCAGGCGTTCAGGACGCTCCACATCATGGCGAGGCCGGCCACGTCATACAGAGACGCCAGCCCATGGTCCGCACCAAGCCAGGTGGCGGTGCCGAGCGCGTCGAGCGTTGACTTGTGCGCCTCGAAGTCCGGCTGCGGCCCGCTGTGCAGAATCACCGCCTCCGTGGTCCCGATCGCCGGCGGGATGGCCATGATGGCGCCGTCCAGGTAACGGGCGCCGCGCTGCTCGGCCCATTGGGCGGCTTCCCTGGCCTGGGCCGAGTCGCCCGAGGTCAGGTTGATCAACATCTTGCCGTCCAGCTCGCTGTCGCTCGCGCCGAGCAGCTCACGCACGGCCTGGTAATCGGTGACGCAGATGATCGTCAGGGGGCTCGCCTTGAGCGCGTCGCCAACCGTTGGCGCCAGCCGTGCACCCTCGGCCACCAGCCGGTCGGCCTTGGAGGTCGTACGGTTCCATACGGTTGTGGGATGTCCGGCTTTCAGGAACGCGCCGGCGAGCGCCTGGCCCATCAGTCCGAGTCCGATGATGGTCACGGGTGTATCGGTTTTGCGGTTCATGGAAGCATCGTCAACGTTGATACCGGTGTGAAGGTCAAGTGAGGTTTCGATGCTGATCGGGGAACTGAGTCGTCGGACGGGCGTGAACGCCCATCAGTTGCGCTACTACGAAGCCCAGGGCCTGCTGGAGGCAGACCGTGGCGCGAACGGTTACCGCGAGTACGACGAGAACGCCGTGCTGCGGGTGAAGCAGATCCGGCATCTGCTCGGTGCAGGTTTGTCCTCTGAGGACATCGCCTACCTGCTGCCCTGCGCGATCGGAGAGACGCCGGAACTGCTCGGGTGTCCCGAGTTGCTGGCCGCGATGCGGTCACGGCTGCGGCGGCTGGACGACCAGATGGACAGGCTCGCCCAATCCCGCGACGCTCTTGCCGACTACATCGACGCGGCCGATCGCATGGCCGGCGAGAGCTATCCGCCCTTCGACCATGTCGACCAGGAGCCCATCCCCGCCTGAGCCGGCCGCCGCCGCCGCATTCTCCGCGGACCTGGCGGGGTCAAGCTTGGTAGGCGCTCGTCAGCCGTGACCGCGACGCCTCGAGGTGGGCGGTCATGGCGGTCGCCGCCGCCTCGGGGTCCTTGCGGCAGATGGCGTCGAGCACGGCGCGGTGCTCATCGGCGGCCTGAGTGGCGATCCCGTGGCGGAAGTAGAGGCGGTAACCATGGGTATGCGCGCGGAACCTGCGCAGCGTGTCGGCGATGAGCGGGCTGCCACTGGCCTCGGCGATCGCGTTGTGAAACAGGGCGTCCAGTTCCGCGAAGCCGCGGTACGCCTCGTAGGTGTCGCCCAGCAGCGGTGACATCATCTGCTCCAGCGACTCCCGCATGGCGGTCACCTCGGCGGCCGTGGCGTACCGTGCGGCACGCGCGGCAGCCGACGGTTCGAGGAGCAGGCGAACGTCGTACAGGTCATCAAGGGCGGCCCGGTCGAGCAGTGGGGCGACCAGATAGCCGGTGTTCGGCCGGCGGACGACGAGCCCCTCCGACTCGCAGCGCGCGAGCGCTTCGCGGACCGGCGTCTGCGACACGTCGAGTTCGCGGGCGAGCCCGTCGATCGACAGCTTCGTCCCGGGCTCCAAGTCGTGATCCATGAGCCGGGCCTTCAGCGCCTGGAAGACCGATTCGCGGACGCTGATCTTGGCCGGCTCGTCGGAACCCGAGCCGCTGGACGCGCCTGCCACCGGCGCTGAGTCACTCATCGCCCCTCCATCTGAGGCCACCGCGGACCCATCGGTACCGGACATTCACTACTCGTGGTTGACACATGCCCGAAACGCCCTGCATTCTCATGCAAATCGTATCGTATCCGATCTGGGCAAGCCCGCCCGCAGAAGGATGAGCTCGTGACCTTTCCCGACTGGTTCGGCGACGCGGGTTTCGGCCTGTTCGTGCACTGGGACCAAGCGAGTCAGCAAGGCGTGGAGATCGGCTGGCCGCTGGTCGGCCACTCGATCCTGCCGGGCCGGACAGAACCCGAAGCCGACCTGACCATCACGCAGTACCAGTCGAGCGCGGCCACGTTCGACCCGCGACGCTGGGATCCGCGAGGCGTCGCGCGGCTCGCCCGCGACGCGGGTGCCCGCTACGTGGTCTTCACCGTCCGCCATCACGCCGGGTACTCGATGTACCACACGAGGCAGTCCGAGTTCTCCATCGCGGCATCGCCGTACGGGCGGGACATCACCCGGGAGTTCTTCGACGCGCTGCGCGCCGAGGGCCTGCGCGTCGGCGTCTACTACTCGCTGCTCGACTGGAACCATCCCGACTACCCGGCGTTCACCGACGCCGATCGTCCCTACTCGCAGGACCATCACCGGCGGCCCTCGCCGGAGCAGTGGGCGCGATACCTCGACTACGTCAAGGGACAGCTCACCGAACTGCTCACCGAGTACGGGACGATCGACCTGCTGTGGTTCGACGGGGAGTGGGAACGCACCGCGGCGGAATGGCACGCCGCCGAGCTCCGTGAGCTGATCAAATCCCTGCAGCCGGACGTGATCATCAATGACCGGCTGCCGGGCCAGGGCGACTACGCGACACCCGAGCAGGGCATGCCGCGCCGGCCACCGGGCGGACCGTGGGAGCTGTGTCTCACGATGAGTGAGAGCTGGGCCTACCGCCCCGACGACCTCGACTACAAGAGCCCGCGGCTGCTCGCCTCCTACCTGAGCGAGGTCGTCTCCCGAGGCGGCAACCTCCTGCTGAACATCGGGCCGCGGGGTGACGGGTCGCTGGTGCCGACCGAGGTCGCCACGCTCAAGCAGCTCGGCAGCTGGCTCGCCAGTCACGGCGAGAGCATCGTCGGAGCCGCGCCCGCGCCGGAACGCCTCGACTTCTACGGCCCGGCCACGCAGCGCGGCAACAACATCTACCTCCACCTGCTGCTGCGGCCACAGGACGTGCTCGTCGTCAGGAACGTTCCCATCGGCTCGGTCGTCGGCGTTCGCCTGCTCGGCACCGAGCAACCGCTGCAGTACAGCGTCAACGAGGAAGTGCACAAGGCGAACGGCGCGGACGACGAGCCACTCGGCGAACTGTTCATCACCGTGCCACCACCGACCGGCGCCCTCATCGACGTGATCGCCATAGAGCTGTCAGCCCCCTGGAAGGACGTATCCCGTGCGACTCTCTAGAACTCTCAGAGCGGCCAGGCCAGCCCTCGCCGGCGTCCTGCTCGCGGCCGCCGTCGTCGCCTGCGGCACCGGCACCGGACCAGGCGGCGGCGACGGCAAGACGCTGCGGATCCAGATCCCCACCGGACCGCTGGCCAGCGCCATGCAGCAGGTCGGCAAGGACTTCGAGAAGGCCAATCCGGGCACGGTGGTCACCTTCGAGGGCGTCGACTCCGGCAGCTCCCGCGGCCCCAATGTGGCACTGCTCAGCTCGTCCGGCACCCCGGACATCGGCTACCTCCAGCGCAGCACGGGTGTCTGGTCGGCACTGCTGAAGAACAAGCAGCTGACCCCGCTGGACGACGTCTGGAAGGCCGCCGGCCTGGCGGACAAGTACTCCAAGAGCCAGGTCGACTACTACACGACCAACGGGCAGCACCACGGCGTCCTCTACGAGCAACTGCTGATCAACCCCGTCTACTACAACAAGGCGGCCTTCGCGAAGGCCGGCGTCACCGACCCGCCCGACCACCAGGTCGCCTCCGTCGCCGACTTCGAGTCCATGGTGGCCAAGGTCAAGGCCGCCGGTTACGAGGGATTCGGCGTGGGCGGTTCGAGCCCGTACGACCTGGGGCACACGCTGGACGCGCTACTGCCCACCGCGGTGTCGGCCGACGACTACGCCGCCATGCTCACCAACTTCAAGCCCGGATCCCCCACGAACGTCAAGTACACCGACCCCGGCTTCGTGAAGGTGCTCCAGACGATCCAGGACTGGCAGAAGAAGGGCATCTACCAGAACGGGATGCTCGGCATGGACACCGACCAGGCCCAGGGGTTGTTCACCAGCGGAAAACTCGCGATGCTGCAGGGCGGCAACTACAGCTACGCGAGCCTGAAGGAGGCCAAGCCGGCATTCGAGATGGGTTGGTTCCTGCTGCCCCCGCTCACCCCGGGCCGGAAGACGCCGTTCGACGCCTTCAACGGTGACACCCTGGTGGTCCCGGTCAAGGCGGCGAACCCGGATCTGGCCAAGAAGTTCCTTCAGTTCTTCATGACCGACAAGTACCAGGTCAGCGTCGTCGCCGCCACCGGTTCGCTCCCGGTGTTCAGCTCGATCCCCGCATCGAGCCTGTCGAATCTCGGCGACCTGGTGCAGCAGCAGTTCGAGCTGTCGCAGTCCGTCGGATTGGTCAACATCTGGGACTCCACCGTGCCGTCCACCCTCGGGCAGGCGTTCTCGGTGCCGGTGCTGCAGAAGCTCGTGGCCGGCAAGCTGACCCCGCAGGAGGCGGCGCAGCAGTTCCAGTCCGCGCTGGAGGATCTGCAGTCCGGCAAGGTGTCCGGGGCGTCCGACTGATGACAGCCGACAAAGTCGTTCTGGCGATGGCCGCCACCCGGCGGCCGCCGCGCCGGAGGGCACGGATCTTTCCGATCGCGGTGCTGCTCCCGGCCTTGGTGCTGCTGCTCGTGCTCGTCGCCTACCCGATCGCCGGATCCGTGCGCATCAGCCTCGGTACGTGGGACGGCGTCGGCGCGGTCGCCTACCACGGCCTGGACAACTACCGGCGGCTGCTGCACGATGCGCTGGTCTGGGAGTCCATCGGGACCAGCCTGCAGTTCTTCATCGGGACCGTGGTGTTCACGGTGACCTTCGGCTGTCTCCTGGCCAACGCGATCAGCCGGAAGGTCCCCGGCGCCCGGATCTTCAAGGTCGTCTGGTTCCTGCCGGTGATCATCCCGGTCAGCATCGCCGGCATCTTCTGGTCGAACGCCTTCCAGCCCACGACCGGTGTGGTGAACTCCCTGCTCGGCCTGATCGGGCTCGGCGACGATCACGCCTGGCTGGCGTCGTCCTCGACGGCACTGTACGCGGCGATCTTCGTAGCGGTGTGGACGCAGACCGGGTACGCGATGCTGATCCTGCTGGGCGCGATGGAAGCCATCCCCGAGGAGGTGCACGAGGCGGCCACGCTCGACGGCGTCGGAGCGGCCGGCCGGCTGTTCCGGATCACCTTGCCGAACATCGTACCGATGCTGGGCACGATCACGACGTTGACCTCGGTGTTCTCGTTCAACGCCTTCGGCATCATCTACGCGATGACCCGAGGCGGTCCAGGCAACTCCACGAGCATCCTCCCGGTGCTGGTCTACAAACAGTCCTTCGTCGACCAGGACTACGGCTACGGCTCGGCCACCGCGGTCATCACGACGCTGATCGTCGCCGTCATCGGGGTCATGGTCATGCGGATCTTCCGTCAGCAGACCTTGGACGCGCGATGAAGGCGCAGCGGCCGGCCGTACGACGACGATCGGTCTGGCGGCACGGCCCGCTCTGGTACGTCGGCTATACCCTCCTGCTGATCTGGACGGCGATCACGGTCGTGCCGTTCGTGTCGATGCTGCTGCTGTCGCTGCACTCGACCAGCGACATCTACGCCCACCCGTTGGGGCTGGGCGGCGAGTGGGTGCTGTCGAACTACGCCGACGCCTGGCGGGGCGTGGTCGGTGGCGCGCCGCTGTCGACGTACATCATCAACAGCCTGCTGGTGGCGCTCTGCAGCCTGGCCGTCGGCGTGACCTGCGGCAGTCTCGCCGGCTACGGCCTGGCCCGCGCGACCAGGGGCCTGTCGAACGCGGTCAGCCGCGTCATGGTCCTCGCCCTGAGCGTCCCGCTGGTCGTCGCGCTGATCCCGACGTTCGAGCTGCTGGGCAGGTATCAGATGCTCAACAGCGTGCCGGGCATCTCGCTGGTCTATGCGGCGTTCATGACGCCCACCATCGCCCTCATCATGCGGTCGGTGTTCGCCGCCGTACCGAGGGAACTGCTCGAAGCAGCCAAGATCGACGGTTACGGGGAGTTGGCCGCGCTGCTCCGCGTGGTCCTGCCCATCAGCAAGGGCGGTTTCGTCTCGGTCACGATGCTCGGACTCATCTTCGTGTGGAGCGAGGTCCAGTTCGGAGTCGTCCTGCTGTCCCGCCCGCAGGACCGCACGCTCTCGGTCGGCCTGCTCTCCTTCCAGGGCCAGTTCGTCAGCGACCAGGGGGCCTTCTTCGCCGGTCTTGTCATCGCGACGTTCCCGATCGTCATCCTCTTCCTGATCTTCCAGCGCTACGTCACGAGCGGCATCACCCTGGGTGCGCTCAAGTGAGACCGTCATCTCCGGCATCGGGATCGACTGGAATCCCGGTGCCGGGGATGAGGAGTGTCGATCAGCCGCTTCAGGCAAGGAGCGGGGCGAGGTGGTTGGTTCGCGTTCCCTCGGCGGAGATCAGGTAGCCGCGTAGTCGCGCCGCGATGGTGCCCAGTTCGCCGGACAGCGCGTACGCCGGGCCGTACAGAGCGGGTGGCCGGATCGCGGCGACCTGTGCGTTGAGGTTGGTGACCAGGCCGGCGCTGGTGCCGCCGTTGGGCGCGATCCGGATCGTGTAGTCCAGGATGCTGTTCGCTTCCCCACCGATGATGTGGGCGCCGGGCAGGATGCCGATGCCGGTGTCCCAGTCCATCGAGTTGCGCACGTTCTCGAAGACGGCCGAGGTGGCGTACTTCGTGCCCGGGTTCTTGGAGAAGACCACGGCCACGTTGGGCGTGGTCCTGTGCGCGCCCTCCTTGTAGACCATGGCGTAGCCGCTGGTGCCGCCGGTCGGCGTCCACGGGTAATAGGGGATGTTCTCGCCTGCCCGATACCACTCGCTCGGGTCGCCGTTGGCGTCGAGCCGCAGGGCCAGGGCGGTGAAGGCGTCGGCGGAGCGCAGGAACGGCAGCCAGTTCTCCAGGTAGAACTCGACGTTGGCGACCGTCGCCCCGGCGTTGACGACCTTGGGCAGCCGGATGACGCGGCGGATCTCCAGCGCGCCGCTGGACAGCCTGGTGTAGCGGGTGAGCTGTGGGACGGCGTCCGATCCCGCGAAGTCGGCGACGAGTTCGGCGTACCACTGCCTGTCGGCGATGGTCCACACGTCGGTGGTGGCGGAGTTGGTCCGCTCGACGCGCACCGTGCGCTGGTAGGCGCCGGGACGGGTGCCCGCCTGGTTGACGTTCCAGCGCCGGTCGAGGACGTTGGTCGCGGCTTCGACGTTCAGGCCCCACAGGACGGCCTGCATGACCCGGTCGGTCTCTTCGCCCTCGTAGGTGGGCGAGAGCAGCGGCCGGTAGCCGGTCGGGCAGTGCCGCATCTGCGGGACAGAGCCGCCACCACCGAGCCGGAAGTCGAACTGCTCCCCGCCCTTCCAGTAGTTGCGCTGCCACACGTCGGCGCCGTCGGTCAGCAGCTTCCACGACCAGCCCTTGGCCTTCGCCTGGGCGGGCGCCGCCGCCGCCGCGATCAGGGGTAGCGCGGCGGCGGTCGCCAGGACGGCACGTCTGCTCGGGCCGGTGCTCCGTTTGTCGCTCATGTCGATAATCTCCTTTGTTGGGGGGTTTCAGGAGGCGTAGGGTTCCAGCCCAGCCGGTACGGACGTGCGCTCCCATTCGGCCTCGTAGCCGATGCCAGGCGCGGTTCCCGCGTGGACGAGCCCGTCGGCGTCGACCGCTTCCTCCCTGGTGACGGGGTTGGCGGGGACGAACGACTCGTAGTAGGTGGTGTTCGGGATGGCCATGCACAGGTGGGTGTGCACGATGCCGCCGCCGTGGACCTCGGCGCGCATCCGGTAGGCGTCGGCCAGGTGCGCGATGCGCATGGCCCCGGTGATGCCGCCACGCAGGCCCGCGCTGGTGCGTACCGCGGTGGCGGAGCCGTTGGCGATGAAGTCGGCGGTGTTCATGTGGGCGCCGTCGCTGGTCTCGGCGACGATCAGCGGCACGTCCACCTTCTCGGCCAGGCGCTGGTAGGCGGTCGCGCTGAACTCGCGCATCGGCTCCTCGTACCAGAGGTATCTCGCCTCCGACAGGACTCTGCCCAGCTTGATCGAGTCGAGCAGGTCGAACCCGGCGGATCCGTCGTACATCAGCGGCACCGAGTCCCCGACGTGCTCGCGCAGGGCCGCGCACAGGGCGATGTCGCGGTCGACGTCCCCCCAGGCGTGCAGCTTGATGGCCGGATAGCCCAGTTCCAGGCACTGGTCGGCGACATCCAGGTACTCGCTGATGGTGGCGAAGGTCGCGGTGGAGGCGTACGCGGGGATGGCGGAGCGGTACCCACCGAGCAGTTCGTGCACCGGCAGCCCGGCCGCCTTGCCCGCGATGTCCCACAGCGCCACATCCACCAGACCGTGAATGTAGAGCGGCATCTCCTCGATGCGGTCCAGTTCCCAGACGCGGTGCCACAGCCATTCGCGCCGCAGCGGGTCGGCGCCCAGCAGTTCGGAGCGCAACCGCCGGTCGGCGATGTCGGCCAGGATGACGCCGCGCTGGCAGTAGGCGTAGCCGGTGTACCCGTCGTCGGTGGACAGCACGAGCCAGCCGCCGGTGTGCGCGGGCTCGGACCCCGGCAGGCCGTCGCGCCAGCGGAAGACGGGCGTGACGGCGGGCTGCGCGCACAGGACGACGTCGATAGCAGTGATCTTCACATTCACTCCGTTGGGGTTCAGTTCTTGACGGCGCCGTCGAGCAGCCCGCGCACCAGGTAGCGCTGGGCGAACAGGAAGACGAGCGCCACGGGCACCACGGTGAGCACACCTGTGATCGCTGCTTCCGGCCGATGGATGGGGAGATCGCTGCCCCCCAGTGCCGGATTGAGCGCCGGTGAGCCGGAGATGAGCACGCCGAGCCCGACTGGGAGGTTGAAGGTCTCGTCATCGCCGAGCATCACGAACGGCAGGAAGTAGTTGTTCCAGTTGCCGATGAAGGCGAAGAAGGTCAGCAGCGCGATCAGCGGCTTGCCCAGCGGCAGGGCGACCCTGCCGAACAGCGCGGCCTCCGAGCAGCCGTCGATCCTGGCCGCCTCCAGCACCTCGCGCGGCAGCATGGTGGAGAAGTAGATGAAGGCGAGGTAGACCCCGAACGGGTACAGACTGGCGGGCAGGATCACTGACCAGACGGTGCCGGCGAGCTGGACCGCGTTCACCTCCAGGAAGAGCGGGAGCACGAGCGCGGCCGGTGGCACGATCATCGCCAGCAGCGTGGCGATGAGGATGACTCGCCGCCCGGCGATCCTCGTCGCCGCCAGCGCGTACCCGGCCAGCAGGGAGGTGGTCACCGACAGCAGCACCGCGCCGCCGGTGTAGAGCGCCGAGTTGACGATCCACTGGTAGATGACGCCGTCGTTGAAGGTGGCCAGGTTCCGCCAGGCGGACAGGTAGCCGCCGAGCGAGCCGAAGGACAACGGATGCCCGCCGGTGATCTGGGCGTCGGACTTGGTCGGCGCCAGCACCAGCCACACCAGCGGCAGCGCGCAGGCCAGGGCCACCAGGCCGAGGACGACGGACACGGACATCCGCCAGACCCACGCCCCGCCGAGCCGTGCGGTCATCGGTCGATCTCCGTCTCGAAGAACCTGGCCTTGAACACCAGGAAGCAGGCGGCAACGGTGCAGACGGCCAGCAGCATCAGGCAGAGCGCGGCGGCCGCGGCGAAGTCTCCGTTGTCGAAGGCGAACAGCAGGCCGAGCTGGTTCAGCGACCACGACTTGGAGCCGGTGAAGGCGACGCCGTACAGCAGTTGCGGCTCGATGAAGATCTGCAGGCCGGCGGTGAAGGCCAGGATGACCATGTAGACCACGTACTTGGAGATCAGCGGCAACTTGATCCGCACGGCTGTCTGCCACCAGGAGCAGCCGTCCATCCTGGACGCCTCCAGCACGTCGCGCGGCACTCCCTGCAGGGCGCCGTACATGATGACCACCCATTGGCCGAACCCGGTGGCGAAGGCCATCAACGCGAAGATCACCACCAGGTACGACGGTTTCAGCACGTCGTTGCCGGTCCGCATGCCCAGGCCGTGCAGCAGTGGGGCGAAGGGGCTGAGCGCGGGCTGAAGCATGACGTACCAGAGCAGCACGCTGGCCGAGCCGGTGACCGCGCCCGGCAGCATGTAGACCAGGCGCAGCGCCGTGCCGTACAGGGGACGCTGCTCCTGGACGAACAGCGCCAGCAGCAGCACGCCGATCACCATGACCGGCAGGTACAGCGCCATGAACAGCGACACGTTGCCGACCGCGGGCAGGAAGCGGAAGTCGGCGACCGCGTGTACGTAGGCACGGGGGTCGCTCAAGGACTCGTAGAGGGCATACAGAACGGGGCCGATCCCGAAAACCGCGAGCAGGACCAGATACGGGGCCACGCACAGCCAGCCGAACAACTTACCCGACGTCATAGCCCTGGGCCTTCGCCAGGTTCACCAGCTCGGTCTGCAGCGCGTCCAGACTGGCCGCGACGGTGCCGCCGGAGCGGATCGCCGGGACCACCGTCTGGGTGAACGCCCCCTCGACGTCGTAGCGGGTGGGCTGCTGTACCGGGTTGACCTTGGCCGCCTGCTCCCGCATCACCGGGAACGGGTCGGCGGCGTAGAACGGGTCACCGGCCAGCCGCTTGGCCCACGCGTCAGCCGAGGGGCCGTAGGCAGGGTAGGTCGGCGCGCCCTTCTGGTAGCCGGCGTCGGTGGTCATCCACTGGATGATCTCGGCGGCGCCCTTCATGTTCTTGGAGTGGCGCGAGACCAGGTAAACGCCGCCGCCCGCGCTGCCGGACCAGTTGGTCGTCTCGCCGTCCCACGACGGGTACGCCGCCGCGGCGATCTGCCCGTTGGGCGTGGCGAACAGTTCCTTGGGCTTGAACAGATAGTCGCCGAGCCAGGAGGCACCGGGCAGCATGAGGACCTTGCCCTCTTTGCCCAGCTTGGCCATCTCCGGGTCGAAGAGCCCCGCCTTGGTGACCGAGCCGTTCTTGATCAGGGGGTCGAGTACGTCCGCGACCCGGGTGCACTTGGCATCCTTCAGGTCGATGTGCGCTTTGTCCGGCCCGGTCACCTGCTGGATCGGGCAGCCGCTGGACCAGAAGTAGTCGTAGTAGGTGAAGAAGCTGCCCGCGCTGCCGATGACGTACCCGGGGTGCTCCTTGGCCACTCGCTCACCCAACGCCCGGTAGTCGCTCCAGGTCTTGGGGAGCTGGTAGCCGAAGCGCTCCATGAGCGGCTTGTTGTACCACAGCACGGTCTGGGCCAGGTCGTTGCGCAGGCAGTACAGCTTGCCGCCGACCTCACAGGGCGCGTTGGCCGTACCGAAGCCCTTACGGATCTGCTGTGACACCAGCGAGTCGAGGGGCTGCGCGTAGTTCAGCTTCCCGGCGAACTGCGAGACCACGTTGGGCTGCCCCGCGAAGATGACGTCCGGCCAGCCCTTGCCGGTGCGGTTGAACAGCTGAATCTTCGTCAGCAGGCTTTGCCCGTCGTAGGTCTCGACCTTCGTCTTCAGGTTCGGGTGCGTCTTCTTGAACTGCTCGAACCCGGCCAGCCGGGTGGGGTCACTCCACACCAGCAACGTCGCGTCGCGGTCCTCGGTGATGGCCCCGCTGACGGCGGTGGGCGCGTTGGACGAACATGCGACGAGCAGGGCGCCTGCGAGGCACGCCGTTAAGGGGATGCGAAATCTGATCACAGCTGCCTCGGAAAAATCGTGTACGATGTCTTCAGTCAGATGTTGCATGCACGTTACGAAGACGTCAACCCCCATTTGCCGCTATGTTGTGAACACAGGAGGCTTGGATGACCGACACCCCCGCGCCGGCACCGGCGCTCCCCCGGCGGCAGGTGCTGGCCGACGACGTGTACGACGTGTTGCGGGAAATGCTGCTCAGCGGTCACATCCCGCATGGCAGCCGGGTCAAGATCGACGCTCTGGCGACACAGCTGAAGATCTCCAACACGCCGATCCGCCAGGCCCTGGGGCGGCTGGAGGCCGACGGCCTGGTCAGCAAGCATCCCTACCGCGGCTTCGTCGCCGCTGACCTGCCCAACGGCAAGACGATCTCCGACCTGTACGAGTGCAGGCTGCTGCTCGAACCTCCCACGGCCGCCCGCGCCGCCCAGGAGTTCCGCACGGAGGACAGGTCGTTCCTGCGCCGGCAGGTCGACGTGCCCGGCGGCGATCTCACCCTGCTGGCCAAGGCCGACGAGCTGCTGCACGGCAAACTCGCCGAGATGTCCGGGAACCTGGTCGTGGCCGAAACGCTGGAGCGGTTGTTCGTCCGTTCGCGCGCTTTCCGGATCTTCTACGCCCGGGAAGGCGCCGCCGAGCTCACCCGGGACGAGCACGAAGCCATCGTGCGGGCAGTCGTGGCGGGCGACGGCCCGGCCGCGGCGGACGCGATGACCGCCCACCTGCGGGCGGCGGGGGAGCGAATGCTCGCGGCACTTCCGTAGGACTCGGACGCCCCGCCCACAGCGCTGCCTGATCTGCCAGGCGCGGAGCGGCCTCGAACTGCTCAAGCCGATCGCGTCCCCAGACGGACGACGGTCGCCGTCCCGACCACCGTGGCCAGGACCGCCCGTCCTTCAGGTGGCCGAGCCTGGGCCTGGTGGCTGGGCTGAAAGAACTCGGCTCACATCCGCCTCCATTTCCCCAGCGGTTATTCACCCGGAACAGGGATGGAACGGAGCGGAACGCCTTAAGGGCAGGACTGCGTCGCGGGGGGATCCGCGCAATTCGCCGGGGGCTTTCATGTCTGAGTTTCGCGTCATGTTGATTTCGGGGAGCCTTCGCCAGGGGTCATTCAATTCAGCCATGATCCGCACCGCGGGGACGCTCATCGAACAGCGGGGCCTCCAAGTGTCGACCCTTGGACTGCGGGATTTCCCGCCGTACGACAGCGATGTGGAGATCGCCGGAGTGCCGGCGATGGTGCGTGCCGCCAAAAAGGCCGTGGCCGCGGTGGATGTGGTCGTGGTCAGCACACCGGAGTACAACGGCGGTCCGTCGGGGGTGCTCAAGAACGCGCTCGATTGGCTGTCCCGGCCATACCGCCGCAGCGTACTCACGGACAAGGTCTTCGGCATCGCGAGTGTGGCACCCGGGGGTCATGGCGGGCGGCTGGCTTTGACGCGACTGCGCGAGACGTTGGTTCATTGTGGCGCGCGCGTGCTGAACCCCGACCTCGCGCTGGCTTTCGACGCGGACGACCATCTTGACGACGCGGGCGAGATCAGCCATCCAGATGTCGTCGCAGAGGTCGATGGGTGGATCTCGGCCCTGTTCGGACCCGTCACCGCGAACAGCGGGACCAGGACATGTTCGCCGCTGCTCCTGGCGAACCAGACCCCCGCACCACGAGCTGGGAGGAGGTGAGGGCTCATGTTCCGCAAGCCGGTTCGCAGGTTCGCTCGTCCGATCAACTAACACTCCGGTTCCGCGCCGGCCCGGCCGTGGCTGGGCCGGCGCGGAACTCCCCTCAGCGAACGACATCGTGGATCGGATCCGCGTGGAAGCGAGATCTGCTTAGAAGCGAAAGGAAGCGCCACAAATGGAGATCACCAATCGACTCGTGCGGGTGCTGTACGTCGATGGTGTCGGGTTGGTCGTGAGCGATCTCGTCGGCAGGGTCCATCTCTTCGACGAAGACCTCAACATCGTACGTTCGTCACCCGTTGTGGGTGACTCGACCCAGACCAGCGGCCGTCCGCTCCTGACGCTGGCGGTCGCCGACCGCTGGATCATCGGGAAGGACAAGCTCGGCAACATCAGCCGGTGGGACCTCGGCACTCTCGACGTCCTCGACGTCCTGCCCGCCGCGGCCTACCGCGATCCCGACCCGCTGCTCGAGGATGAACAACCGTCGCAGACCGCCAGCCGCGGTATCGCCGTGTTCGACGGCAGGGTGTACGTCAACAACGGCTTCCGGCAGCTGGCGATCATCGACCTTGAGACGTTCAAGGTCGAGCGGGTCGTCGAATCGTTCAGCGGGGACGACCCGCTCGACTGGATCTGCGCCGAGCACCCGACCGTGCACGCCGCGTCGGACAAGACGGGCCGGGTGTACATCGGCTCGCTGGCCACCCTCGATTTCCCGACCGCACTGCAGTTGGACAGCAGCAACGTGCACCGAATCCGGTACGACGTCCGGCACGATCGCTTCTGGGCGATCCAGGACCGCGGTACGGGCGCCGGCGACGGCATCGCCAACGGCGTGATGCTGCTCGGACTGGACGGAGCGGAGCTGCAGAACATTACGTTCGCCCGCAATGACGTTGAGATGCTGACGTTCTCGCCGGACTACGACCGGGCGTACGCCGGCGGGTTCGACGGTGAGTTGCAGATCTTCGACAACACCGAGCCGGAGGCCCGGATCATCGCGACCGTGTCCGGCTTCACCCACCAGCTCGTCGACGCGACGGTCGGCGCCGACGGGTCGGTTTACCTGCTGTCTCAGGACGGCGAGCTGGTCAAGGTCGACCGGGACGGCGCCTTCCTGGCCAGGGCCGACTTCCGGCGCCAGTGCGTCTGGGACATCCAGCACTCGCTGGAGCGGACCGAGCGGCTCTACGTCGCGACCGACGACGGGGTGACGGTCGTCGACTTCACCGAGACCGCGGGCGACCTCACTCTCGACGTCGTCGCGCATCACGTCGCCGGGTTCGGCTTCACCCGCCGGGTCGTCGCTCTTCCGCACGGCTTCGCCGCGGTCACCTGGGACCGGAAGGTGTACGTGGCCGACGCGGACGGCCGGCAACGCTGGGTGCGCGACCTCCCGGCGTTCGGGCACGCCCTCGCCGTCTCCCCCGATCACCACCGGCTATTGGTGGCGAGCAACACGGGCGGGCTGGAGTTCGACCTCGCCTCCGGCGATCAGGTGGACCGGATCGAGGTCGAGGGCACACTCGGCTGGGCCTGCACCTACCTCAGCAGCGGTGAGCGGGTCCTGGCCAGCCGGGACGGACGGATCCGGGTGCACGCGGCGGACTCGCACGAGATCCGGTGGGGCCTCGACATGGGCAGCGACTACTACCCGAAGCGGATGTGGGCAACGGACACGGCCCTGTACGTGAGCGGTGGCTGGGGCATCAAGGAGATCCCGTTCGAGGCGCGGAAGATCGCGCGGCAGTGGTACGAGCTGCTGGACAACACCGTCGAGAACGGCCTGCTCGTCGACAACCTCATGGTCGCCGTCTGCTACGGCATGCAGATGGCCGCCTACGACTACCTCACCGGGGAGATCGTCGGGCTCGTCGAAGATCTCGCCGACTTCCCCAAGGGGCTGGCGGGCCTGCGGACCGCGGACGGCCGGCCTTTGGTGATCGTCGGCGGGCGCGGCGGCTACCTCGGGCTGTATCGGCTCGACATGGGCCCGAGCAAGGGCACCTTCGCCAAGGTCAAGGACGTGTACCTGCCTCGGTCCGGGGTCAGCGAGGTCGTACTGCGATCACTGGACGCCGAACGGGCTGACGCGCTGTGAGCCCGCCGGGCACCCGCCAGGCAGGCCAGGAGCCGTCACCCTGGCGGTACCGGCGGTTCGTCATGTTCGCCACCGGCAACACCGTCAACAACGTCGGAGAGGGCGTCTACACCGCGGCGCTGCCGCTGCTGGCGTTCGACCTGACCGGCTCAGTGGTGCTGATGTCGCTGCTGGCCGCGTTGGTCCCGATCGGCTTGCTGCTCGGGCCGTTGTTCGGCGTCGTGGTCGACCGGTGGGGTCCGCGGGTGCTGGTCGTGCCGGGTCTGGTGGTTCAGATCATGGCCGCATCGGCACTCAACGTGTTCGCGCTCGCCGACGGCGCGCCGATCGTCCTGCTGTTCGTCCTGGGCGGCATCATCCAACTCGCCGGTGCCGCGTACCGCGCCGGCTGGATGGCCGGCGTGCCGACCATGTTCCCGGAGTGCCCTGTCCGGTCGCGGGGAACGCTGAAGAGCCTGTTCCTCGCCACTCTGGTGATCGGTCCGCTGCTGGTCGGACTCCTGCTGCCGGTGGTCGGCTACCTGGGGCTGCTGTGGTTCAACGTCGCGACCTGTGTGGTGCCCATCCTCGTGTGGGCCATGAGGATCAAGCCTCCGCGAGTGGCGCGGCAGGCGCCGGCCGGGGCGCGGGCTCTCGGCGCGGATCTGATGGACGGCTGGCGGATCTTCCGCGCCGACCGCGCGGTCATGATCGCCACGGTGATCAAGTTCCCGCTGGTGTTCATCGGGTCGTCCGGCACGATGACGCTGGCGCTGTTCATCCTCCAGGACCGATGGGAGATCCCGGCCGACAAGGTCGGACTGATCATGACCGGCTGCGCGGTCGGCGGTCTGGCCGGCTCGCTCGCCCTGTCTCAGCGGCGCGAGTTCCGGCTGTACCCGACCCTGATCGCGGGCGCGGCCGGGCTCACCGTCGCGCTGTTCGCGATGGCGGTGCCGGTTCTGGCCGCCCTCATCATGGCCATGGTGCTGCTGACGGCGGTGAACGGGATGCTCGCCGCCTCGCTGGAGATGATGATCGTCAAGCATGTGCCTCAGGCGGGCATCGGCCGGGTCAGTGGGATCCTCCGGCTCTTGGGGGGCATTCCGGCGTTCGTCGGACCGTTGCTCGTCCCGGTCGGCGTCGCCGCGATCGGCGCTCAGCCGACGTTCGCGCTGCTGGGTGTGATCGGCCTGGCGGCGGCCGTGTGGTTGCACCGCACCCGTCTCATGTGGCGCGAGACAGCCCCTGACGCAGGCGAACGGGTAGCAGTGCGGAGCAGCGTCCTGGTCCCGCTGGCGGCAACGGAGAACGCGGCGCTCGCCACCACCATGGTCACCTTCAGCGGGCTGGTCGACGGGTTGGAGCACCTCGCGGTCCTGTTCGGCAACCCGGCCGCCCAGGACTCGCCACTTGTACGACTGCACTCCGAATGCCTGACCGGGGACGTGTTCGGCTCAGCCAGGTGCGACTGCGGACCACAGCTGCACCATTCGATCGACCTCATGCGCTCGGCCGGCGGCATCATCCTTTACCTGCGTCAGGAAGGGCGTGGCATCGGGCTGTACAACAAGATCGACGCCTACCGGCTCCAGGAACTCGGCTATGACACGTACGAGGCCAACCGGAAGCTCGGCTTCCCTGACGACCTGCGCAACTTCGGCGTCGCGGCGCAGATGCTGACGGCCATCGGCGTGAGCGAGATCCGCTTGCTCTCGAACAGCCCCGACAAAGCGGCACAGCTGGCCGCCAACGGCATCACGGTTCGCGTCGTCACACCGACCACGGCATTCGTGACCGAGGCGAACCGCGAGTACCTCCGCACCAAGATCCGGCACGCCGGACATCTGATCGATCTCGATGAAAACCTCAGGAGAAACGCGTGATCACGCACACTGCACCTATCAGTGGAATCGCGGCGTTCCAGGACCAGATGATCGCCACCGCGGGCTACGACAACCAGATCGTGCTGTGGGAGCTGCCGCAGCGCACGCCGATCAGCCGAGCGTTCCATGACCATCTGGTCAATCAGTGCTCGTTCAGCCCGGACGGCACCCGCCTGGTCACGTCGTCCAGCGACTACAGCGCCCGGCTCTGGTCCGTACCCGACCTTCGGCTGACCGCGGTGCTCGGCGACCACGACGACGACGTGGAGATGGCGGTGTTCCATCCGACCAGGCAACTGGTCGCGACCGCGTCCCGGGACAGCCTCGTGCGGGTATTCGACTTCGACGGCCGCCTCCAGCACCGGTTCGCCGGCCACACCGCTGACGTGATCTCCGTCGAATGGGCCCGCGACGGCGACGGGTTGGTGACGTCCAGCGACGACGGCACCGTCAAGCGGTGGTCCATGGCTCAGGCGGGACTTGTGGACGACATCGATCTCGGTGGGGTGGAAACCGACACGATCGTGGTCGGTGAGGACGAGATCATTTTCGCCGGCAACGACTCCGGCGAGATCCTGATGGTCAGCAACGGCACGCGGACGGTGACCAGCGCGCACAAGGCGGGCGTGAAACGACTGGTGCTCAACACCGAGCTCGGGCTGCTGGCCAGCCTGAGTTACGACCGTACGATGGCGCTGTGGCGGATCGGTGGCACCGGAGATCTGACGCGCCTGAGCACCGCCGACCTCCCCACTGATGTGTGGCCGCGGTCCGCCGCGTTCACCGGCTCGTCGCGCCTGGTGTTCGGCACCTTCGGCGCGTCGTACCGCACCTACGACTACCAGGAACACCGGTGGCTCGACGAGGACGTACCGACCACCTACGGCCTCAACGCGGCGTGCGCCCACGGGGACGCGGTGCTCTCGGTCGGCGATGCCGGCATCGTCTGGCGGACGCTCGGCGGGGTCCACGACGAGCAGTCCCGCCCCGGCAGCCTGTGCAACTTCCTCATGCCGGCAACCAGCGTCGTCATCACCGGCGGGCAGCTCGGCACGGTCTTCGACGCTCTCAGCGGGCGTCGGCTCCACCAGCATCACTCACCGCTGAACACCGCCACGATCCTCCACCGCGATGGAGCGGAGTACGTGTTGATCGGCGCCTACACGGGCGAGGGCATCCTGCTGCGCACCGGCACCGAGGGCTGGGCCGAGCAGGTCAGCACGTTCCCGATGCACGCCAACGCGATCAAGGGAGTGGCCGCGTCCGACGACGTGATCTTCTCGGTGTGCGCCGACGGCAGCGCCGCCTGGCATTCGGTCGCCACTCTCGAACTGATCCACCGTCAGCCCAGAGCGCACGACAAGATCGCCAACGGCTGTGTCCATCTGGGCGGATCCAGGTTCGTCAGTATCAGCAGGGATCTCATGCTGCGGATCTGGGACGCCGACCGCACCGTCACAGTGGTGAACACCCCGCATCGCCACTCGATCAAGTGCGTGTCCGCCGACGTGACCGGGCGGTTCGTCGCGACCGGCAGCTACGACGGTTCGATCGCGGTGTACGACCGGCAGACGGACACATGGCCCGTGACCGTCCGTCCGACCGCGTCGGGGATATCCTCCATGGCCTACGACACCAAGCGGGACGTCTTCCTGGCCAGTTCCTATGACGGCGCCGTCTACGAGGTGCCCACACCGTGACGGCGGATCTGGTGCGCAATCCCAACCACATGACCGATCGCGACGCCATGGGCCTACCGGGCCGGTTCGTCGACGGACTGCCCGCTGACCTGTTCACGGCCAATGCCGACCTGGTCGGCGCGGCACCGGCGGCGCTCGTCGGCATCGCGCACGACCGTAAGCTCCCGTTGCCACGGCGCGTTGCCGCAGCGACGATCCTCGGGCTGGTAGGTGACCCCAGAATCAGCACGTTCGAACCGCTCATGATCGACATCCCGGACGGCCGGGTGCGCCTCGGGTTGCCACCAGAGCGGGTCGGCGCCGTTGTGGACACGTGGCAGCGGGTCGGAGTCCGGGCCGAGTGGATCGAGAAGGAGTGCCCGGACCATGAGACGTACGTTGCCGCGTTCCGGCTGGCCCGGTTTCCCGTCACCAACCAGGAATACCGTGAATTCCTGGTGGACACCGGAGCCCGCTGGCTGCCGACGTCCTGGCGCTTCGGGACGTATCCACACCACCACGCCAACCATCCGGTGTGGACGGTGCCACCGGCGGCTGCCGACGCGTACGCGACATGGCTCGCGCATCGGACCGGCCGCGCGTTCCGCCTGCCCACCGAGGCCGAATGGGAGTACGCCGCCGCCGGGTACGACGGCCGGGAGTTCCCGTGGGGCGACGACTTCGACCCGACCCGGCTCAACACGATCGAAGGCGGCGTTCTCGACACCACTCCGGTCGGCGTCTTCCCCCACGGCAGGTCACCGTTCGGCGTGGACGACATGGGGGGCAATGTCGAGGAGTACGTGTCAGACCTGTACCGCCCGTACCCCGGCGGCAACGTGGTACGGGACGACTTGAAGACAGCGGCCCCCCAATACCGCATCGCCCGCGGCGGAAGCTTCACGAGATACGGAGACCTGGCCAGAACCCGGCGCCGCCACGGCTGGCTGGAAAGACCGCTCTACGCAATCGGCTTCCGATTGGCGTGTTGACCCAGAGCAATACCCGGCAAGTCGCCCGCTGGGGACGGTGCTTTCGGAGCCGCGGTCACTGCCAGGTGATGCAGGATCGAGCGCATGACGATCGACACGTTCAAGCGCTTCGACGCAGGATCGACAGTGGTGCGCCGCCACGTGTGGCAGGGCAAGGTCTGGTCGGCGGTGCCCTACCGCGTTCTCCACGACACGGGGTCCTCTGAAACCGACCTGCGACAGCGAAAGCTGATCGGCGCCGTCGAAATCTGCGGGTCAGCGGGGGGTTGCGCTCGCGTCAGAGGGTTGGCGGCCCGGCGGGACGATCCAGAAGGCGAGTGCCGCGAGGACCGCCAGAGTGGCCGCCAACGCCAGGGCACCGGGAAGTGACCAGGTGGCGATCGGCCCCGCGGTGGCCGCCCCCAGGGCGAAGCCGGTGATCTTCAGGCTGGCGCCGGTGGTGAAGATCTGGCCGCGCAGGTTTTCCGGGACCTCCCGGTGGCGCACCGCGAACAAGGCGGTGAGCTGGGGCCCTTGACCGATTCCGGCAAGGAGCATGGCGACGATGAGTACGGCTGGTTGATCCATCGCGGCCAGGGCCAACGCGGCGGCCTGGGTCAGGGCACTGACCCAGATGATCGTGTCGGGGCTGACGGAACGAGGCACCCGAGCGAGCACCGCATTGGCCGCCAAGGCGGAGATGGCCGCACACGAAAGCAGCAGCGCGCCGCGACCGGCACCACCGAGAACACGTTCGCCGAGGAGCGGGATACAGGCCGTCAGCATTCCTTGGGCAATGCAGGAGATGACCGAGGTAAGTGTCGCTCGGGTCAGACCCGCGCTTCTGACGATGACCCGCGCTCCGGCGGCGAGGTCGCCGATCATCGAGTTCGTCTGCGACTCTCGCGCTGAACCGGAACGCGCGGGCAGCGTCCACGCGGCGGCCACTGCCATGCCGATGAGCACCACGGAGACCGTCACAGCCATCGGCGCCCCCAGCAGCTCGGCGACGCCGCCGGCGAGAGCCGGTCCGGCCAGGCTCGCCATGCTGAAGGTCATCGCATCGAGTGCGTTCGCCCGGGGCAGTTCGGCGCGCGACACCACTCGAGGCAACTGAGCCGTCCAGCCACCCGACAGCGCAGGCCCCAGCAGCCCGGTGAACACCGCGATCAGGACGTTCACGGCGATCGGAAGGTGACCGAGCCCCAGCAGGATCATCCCCAGGCCCGCAGCGTAGAGCACGAGCGCGCCGGCCAGCAGACGACCTGGTCGCGCCGCTCTGTCGAGGAGCACACCCAGCACAGGGCCGCCGACTGCCGCGGCGACCGTGATACCCGCGAGCAGCGACGAGGCTTCCGTGGTCGATCCGGCAAGGGCGAATCCCGCCAGCATCAGCGCCGGTCCCGACATTTCATCCCCGGCACGAGCTGCCACAGCGCCGGCGAGATAGGGCCTCAGTCTTTTCACCCGGGAGACGTTACGGAAGTAACGCAAAACACCGCAATATGCGTTACATTTCGTGAATGTCCTCCATCGCCGACGACTGGTCCACCCGGCACTCCGTGCTGACCACGGCGCGACGCACCGCCGCCCTCATCAACGCCGTCGCCGACGACCGCGCCGACCCCAGCACCGTCGCCGAGGTACTCCGCGCATACGGCGAGATGGACCCCATCGACCTGACCCCCCGCGATGTCGCCGCGATGCGCACAGCCGCCGCTCAACTGCGGGAGGTCTTCGCCGCCGACAGCGCCGCCGACGCCGCCACCACCCTCAACCACCTCCTACGGGAGCACACCGGACCGCTCCGCCTCACCTCACACGGCGGCAGCACCCCGTGGCACCCACACCTCGATCATGAGGACGACGCCCCCTGGGAAGAATGGCTCCTGGCCTCGTCCTGCATGGCACTGACGGTCCTCCTCTGGGACCACCAACGCCCGCCCGGCCGGATCTGCGCATCACCCGACTGCCAGAACGTCTTCATCTCCCATGGCAGCGGTCCGGAACGCCACTACTGCTCACGCCGCTGCGCAACCCGCGAACGGGTCAAAGCGCATCGACGCTCCCGCTCAGCCGAACAACATCAAGACGTGCGCCCAGGATCCAATGCGACGTGACTCAAGCTCCTCGGACTTCAGGCGAGGTCGAGAACCGGGATCAGTTGCTCCTCCTCGTACGTCAGGTGCGCTTCGAGCTCATCGACGAGCCGTTCGATCTCGGCCCGTACCTTCAGCGGATCCCCACCGGAAAGGACCTGCTTCAGCTCTTCCAGGAGTACGGTGATGCGCTCGTGCTCCTTGGCCAGCCGCTCCAGGGTCGGAGCGAGCGAGGGATGCTGCTCGGCCAGGCCGGGGAACATCATGGTGTCCTCGCCCGTGTGGTGATGGTGCAGCCCCTGGCAGACGGTCAGGCAGTTGATCCTCAGCTGTACGCCCAGGCCTGGCCGCCCTGAATCGGACAGCTCCTTGCGGATCAGCGCGAGTTCGCGGCGGAAGCCGTCGTGCACCAGCTTGAGGTACGCACCGACCGACGGTGCGCTGTCCCGGGGCGGACCGGTCACGCGCAGTGCGACGACCGGGATGGTGCGCGTCGTCTTGGCCTGGTAGTCGGCCCAGCCGGGGTCGCCTTCCGCCGCGCGGGCGAACGCCGCGTCACGTTCGGTGCCCTCCAGGACCTCCGCCTCGACATCGAAGATGAGGACGCCGGTCTCGACGGTGGCGCGCGGGCTGGCCTTCAGATTGTGGTACCAGGCCGGGTTGTTCGGCGCTCCCCCGGCGGAGGCGATGACCAGCATGCCCTCGGCGCCGTCGGGCAGGTAGGCGAGCGGGGTCGTGTGTGGCTTGCCCGAGCGGGCGCCGGTGGTGGTGAGCAGGAGCAGCCTCGCTCCCTCGAAATAGTTACTGACTTGGCCGTTGTTGGCACGGAACTCGTCGATGACCTGCTTGTTGAAATCCACTCTTCTCCATTGGTGGTTCTGGCTGTGCCGTACTGAATGGAGAAGAAGACGGCGGGCCACGGGCCCGCCCGGCGATCAAGCGTCAGCCGGGCTGCTCTCTGGTGCGTGGCCCAAGGCCGACCCGGCAGTCACGCAGGTCACGCTACTTCATCAAGATATTCTCCGCAAAAGTGGCACACCTGAGTGCCGGCGGTTTAACCCTCGGCCTCACAGGGCGGCAGCGCGGAGGAATGCTTCGGCGAACGTCCGCGATACCTCCCCCACCGGAGGCAGCACGTCGTCGCCCAGCGCCTCCCGCAGCGCGGGGCGGAGCAGCATGTGCCCGGCGAGCGGGCCGATCATCAGCTGAACGAGCAACGGCAGCGGGATCGGCCGCAGTCGGCCGGCCTGGATCTGCGAGGTCAGCAGGGCACTGAGGCTGGCGAACATCCTCGGCAGGTTGGCCTTCAGCATCCGGGCGGCCGTACCGTCGGGACGGCTGAACAGGTCGCCGAAGATGGCCGGTAGCACCCGTGGCTCCCGCGAGAACGCCTCGACCAGCGCGCCGTAGACGGCGTGGACGGTCTCCTCGATCCGCTGCGGAGGATCGGCGGCCAGCGCCTCCAGGCTAGGCACCGGGACGTACCGGTCGAACATGCACGCGAGCAGGCCGTCCCGGCCGCCGAAGACGGCGTGCAGGCTGGTCGGCGAACACTGCGCGGCCGCCGCGACGGCATCCATCGTGACCGCGCCGAGCCCGTCGCGGGTGATCAGCACGGCCGCCGCCTCGATCGCCCGCTCGCGGACCGGCGGCCGGCCGCCGGGATCGACTCCGGCTTGCCGTACCGCCTCGTCCAGCCGGGCCCGGGAGCCGCCGAGCCGCCGGAGCAGGGTGCTGCGGGAGATGCCCGCGGCCGCGGCGATCGTGCTGAGCGGCACTTCGGCCACGTCCTTGCCGAGTTGCGCGGCGGCCGCCAGCGCGGCATCCACCAGAGCTTTGTCCACGGCGTCCCATGGTACTGCTTCCTATTTGAACCTCATCTGTGTATCGTCCCAAGCAGAGTTTCATCCAACGATGAATTAAGGAGGAGTCGACATGATGAATGTGATCGGCGCGGGATTACCACGCACCGGGACCACGTCACTGAAGGCGGCGCTGGAGCGGCTCGGCTTCGGCCCCTGTCACCACATGCGGGAAATGGGCGCCCATCCGGAGCAGGCGCAGCGGTGGCAGCAGACCCTGGACGGGCCGACCGACTGGACCGGCGTGCTGCGGGGCTACCGGACCGCGGTGGACTGGCCGAGCGCCGGGCAGGGCTGGGAGCCGTTGTGCGACTTCCTCGGCGTGGCCGTACCGGACGAGGCCTACCCGCGCCTCAACGACCGGCAGTCCGCCCTCACCTGTCTACGGGAGCCGAGGTGAACCTGCGCAGGCTGCTCACCCTCCACGCCCTGATCACCTTCGCGGCCGGTGTGGTGCTCATCGCCGCGCCCGGCCTCATTCCCGGCGCCGTCGGCGTGCGCGTCCCGCCGGACGCCTACCTGGTGTGTTACCTCCTGGGAGCCGCCGAACTGGCCCTGGCGTTCCTGTCGTTCGCGGGCAGAACCCTGCGCCGGCCCGACGGGATGCGGCTCGTCATCTGGACCGTGATCGTGTTCCACGGTTGCACCGCCGCGGTCGAGGCATACGCGTTCGCGCGTGGCGTGGTGAACCCCGCGATCTGGGCCAACGTGGCACTACGCCTGGTGGTCATCGCCTTGTTCATCCAGTACGGACTGCGCCGGAAGGACGGTCATGATGATCACTGAAAGCACCGGAGTCCTGGTGTGCGGCGGCGGTCCGGCCGGCATGATGCTGGGCCTGCTGGTGGCCAGAGCCGGGATCGAGGTCACCGTACTGGAGAAGCACGGCGACTTCCTGCGCGACTTCCGCGGGGACACCGTGCACCCCGCCACCATCCGGCTCATGGACGAGCTCGGCCTCGGCGCGGGCTTTCGCGCCCTGCCGCAGAGCCGCTTGGGCAACCTGTCGCTCCCCGCCGCCGACGGGAGCATGGTGACCTTGGGCGACTTCGAGGCGCTGCCGGGGCCGTACAACTACATCGCGATGGTGCCGCAGTGGGATCTGTTGTCCTTCCTCGCCAAGGCGGCCGGCGAGGAGCCCGGGTTCTCCCTGCGCATGAACGCAGAGGCGACCGCGCTGCTGCGAGACGGCGAGAAGATCACCGGGGTCAGGTATCGCACGGCGGACGGCCGCGATGGGGAGATCCGCGCCGAGCTGACGGTCGCCTGCGACGGCAGGCACTCCACGCTGCGCCGCGACGCGGGGCTGGTGCCCAAGGAGTTTCGGGTGCCGTTCGACGTCTGGTGGTTCCGGCTGCCCAGGCCAGCCGGCGACCGGGAGGCGCCCGCCAGCGTGACGCCTGTCGCACGGGGCCCCGAGGCGCTGATCTCGCTGGCCCGCGACGACTACTACCAGGTGGCGTACTTCACCGCCAAAGGCTCCGACGCGCGGCTGCGGGCCGAAGGGATCCAACGGTTCCGCCAACGCATCGCCCGCCTGCGCCCGGACTTCGCCGACCGGGTGAGCGGGCTGGCGAGCATGGACGACGTGCACGTGCTCGACGTGCGGCTGAACCGGCTCCAGCGGTGGTACCTCGACGGGCTGCTGCTCATCGGCGACGCCGCGCACGCCATGTCGCCGGCTGGCGGGGTGGGCATCAACCTGGCCATCCAGGACGCGGTGGCCGCCGGCACCATCCTGGCCGAGCCGTTACTCCGGCACGCCGTCACCCTCGCAGATCTTGCAGCCGTGCAACGGCGCAGGTATCGCCCCACCGTGATCGTGCAGAACGCTCAGCGGCTGCTTCAGCGGGTCATGTTCGAGAAGCAGTTCGCGGGCAAACGTTCCGGGCCGCCGAAGTCCATGCTCTTCCTCAGCCGGGTGTTCCCGGGGTTTCGCAAGATCCCCGCCCGCTTCGTAGGCTTCGGGCCCCGCCCCGAACATGCCCCAACCTTCGCCCGTCCAGAACGGAAGAGTCCATGACCGCGCTCATGTCCGCCATCGAGATCGACGTCTCATAGAGGAGGTCTTCCCGCACATCAACGACCCAGCCACCGCAGTCGACCTGGCCAACACCCGATGCGCACGAGCCAGATCCGGAAGCGCCCACGGCCACGGTGGCACCGTTCCGGGCCGATGGCACGGTGCTGCTCTCGCCGGTCACTTCCGCTCCAGCGCGGCCAGCCGCAGCTCAAGCTGGTCAACCCGGTGCCGTAGCAGGGTGACCTGGGCTTCCAGGCTGACTTCCCGTTCCGCCCTGCGCTGAATGCGCGGTGACGCGCCGGCGCGCTCGATCACCGCGTCCAGCTGGACCAGGCGCTGCGGCCCGTTCGGGCCGTCCACCAGCCGGGACTGGATCTCACCGTTGCGGTACCAGGACCGCAGGGCCGAGCGGGAAACGCCGGTCTCGGCTTCCGCCTTGGCCAGCGTGACCCAGGGCGTCTCGTCCAGCTGCTCGAACAGCTCCAGCTCATTCTGCCAGCGCGCGAGCCGGTCCTCCCAGTCCGACGGTGTCTCCATCACACCCTCCCTTCGGCATGGTGACCCTATCAATAACAGTGTATTGACATGGCTGTAACCATGGAACCATGCCATTTGAGAGATTTACGGTGAAAGCCCGCCAGGTGGTCGTCACGGCCCAGGAGGAGGCGAGGCTGCTCAAGCACAACTACATCGGCACGGAGCACATCCTGTTGGGACTGCTCAACGCGCCGGACAGCACGGCGGCGAAAGTTCTGCACCAGCTCGGATACAACAAGGAGACGGCGCAGGTCGATATCGCCGCGGCGGTCAAGCCCGGCACGGAGGAGCTGCGCGGCCATATCCCGTTCACGCCGCGCGCGAAGAAGACGCTGGACCTCGCCCTGCGCGAGGCAACGCAGCTGCACCACAACTACATCGATACGGAACACATCCTGCTCGCTGTGGTCAGGGAAAGTGAGGGCGTCGCCGCGAAGGTGCTTGCCGAGCGGATCAATCCGATCAGCAAGATCCGCGCCGCGGTGCTGGCATCGTTGGAGGGATCGCAGGACGTCGCGGCCGGCCCATGGCCGGCCGGCACACCTGCCACCGAGGACACCGTGTCCGCCGCCAGCGCGCTGGCCGGTGGCGCACCGGTCGGCAGCCATCACCTGCTTGAGGCGATGCTGCGGGTGGAGAACAGCATGGCGGCCAGGGTGCTGCGCGAACTCGGGGTCGACCCGGACGCCGTCGCCGACAAGATCGACGAACTGGATCCGGAGACGACCACGGACGCGAACCCGGAGGAGACCGCCGCGCGCAAGATGGAAATCCGGCTGGTCCACGATGAGGTGCACCTGATCCTGCGGGACCCGGCAACGGTCACGATCGCCAAAAAGGTCACCGAGCTGGCCGAGGGCCCGATCCAGGGCGTCGGGCCGGTCGCCGGCATGTTCGTCCCGCTCTGGCGGTCGACCAACCAGCTGCTGCTGCAGATCCAGCGCGTGCTGGAACCGGAACCCGAAGAAGGGGACGGATCCGCCACGAGCAAGGTGGCCAAGGTCGTGCGCACGGTGCTCGCGCCCCGGCTCCGCCGGTGAACCGGCTGATCAGCGGGCCGAAAACTGTCACGGCGAATCGGAGGCAACCATGACCATCACCATCGTCGGAGCCGGCTTGGGCGGCCTGGTCCTTGCCCGTGTGCTGCACGTGAACGGCATCGACGCCGTCGTGTACGAACGTGAATCGTCGCGCGGCGCGCGCGGTCAGGGCGGCATGCTCGATCTGCACTCCGGGACCGGGCAGCGGGCGATGCGCGAGGCCGGCCTGATCGACCCCGCGCCCGTTGACGCCGCGGGCGAGGGTGCTCGCCGGTGCACCGTCCTCCCAACTGCGGGCGAGAGGACGGTGCACCGAGCGTGCCCACCGCCTGCGTGTCAACCGGCGGCACCGCCTATGCGATCAGGAAAACGTGCACGTTTGGAGGTTCGGCCCCTGGTTGGGCACCACGTAGCACTGCCGTGTGCCCAGCTTGTTGTCCCTGTCGTCCCAGAAGTCCACGTCGATCGTGCCTCGCCACCACCAGCCGTCCGTCGTGTAGCAGCGCGTCTGGTTTCTGTCACCTTCAAGGTTTCTTTTCGGGGTGGCGACGTAGTTGCCGTTCTGATTCCATCCGTTGATGGTGAAGGCCTTGATGTCGGGGTGTCCGCCGGCGACACACGTTCGGACGATCTGCCCGTTGGCGCCGGTGGCGTTAAGCGGGTTGTCGACCGTCGCCGCCGTCGCCGGCCCTGCGGCGAGAGCGCCGGTCAGCCCCGTGATCACGGCCAGGGTGATCACGGCCCGCCTGGCCACCTGCTTTGTCGATTGGCACAACACTGAGAACTCCTTTGACATGAGTAGCGAGATTGGGGATACCACTGGTGTCGGCGTACAGGTAACTCCGTACGAGCAGACGTACTAGGGGTTTCCGCGCCATTTCGCCGGGATCACCCGACGACTCACCAGCCCACGGGGCAGGGTGCGCGCACGGTGAGCGAAGCCCATCGCGCAACGACGCCGCAGGCGCCCTTGACGGCGGCCTCTGTCTCGCACCCTTGCTGAGTGGGTGGCCTCGGCCCGCCACACCCGGTCTTCATCTGAGGCGCCGAGCCCCGCACGTCCGCGTGTACATGCCTGTGGACGTTTACCTGCACCTCGGCACCTGGCGAGGGTGGCTCGCACACCGCCTGCTGGATCAGCCGACTGCATCCCCTACGCGATCAGGCGAAGTAGCATTCGTAAGTCGGGCGTTGCTGGCTGGTCGGCACCTCGCACTGCCGGGTGCCCAGCTTGTTGTCGTTGTCGTCCCAGAAGTCCACGTCGAGCCAGCCCTTCCACCACCAGCCTTCGAGGGTGTAGCAGCGCTTCCCATTTCTGTCCCCCCAAAGGTCTCTTTTCGGGCTGGCGACGTAATTGCCGTTCTGATTCCATCCGTTGATGGTGAAGGCCTTGATGTCGGGGTGTCCGCCGGCGACACACGTTCGGACGATCTGCCCGTTGGCGCCGGTGGCGTTAAGCGGGTTGTCGACCGTCGCCGCCGTCGCCGGCCCTGCGGCGAGAGCGCCGGTCAGCCCCGTGATCACGGCCAGGGTGATCACGGCCCGCCTGGCCACCTGCTTTGTCGATTGGCACAACACTGAGAACTCCTTTGACATGAGTAGCGAGATCAGCGAATCGCGTTGGGGGATTCCGGGAACGGTCCGGCCGGTAGACGTCAAGGCGGGAGGCGCCTCAATCGGCATCACGACTTCATCGTGCTCGAAAAGGTCTCGATGCCTTGCCGTATCAGCCGTCGCACCGCGTCCTGCGCGAAATCAATCGAAGGTGCATCGCCACACCCTGGCCGAGGGGTCGCCGCCCTCCCTGACCCAGCATTGCCGGGTGCCCAGCTTGTTACCGTTGTCATCCCAGAAGTCCACGTCGAGCCAGCCCTTCCACCACCAGTCAGAGATCAGGCTGCAGCGTTGCCCTGCTCTGTTTCCGGGGAGATCGGTCCTTGGAGAAGCGACGTAGTTGTTGTTCTGGTTGAACCCGTTGATGGTGAACGCCTTGATGTCGTAGTGTCCTCCCGCGACACACGTGTTTACCTCCCACGAGTTGAGACCGCGGGCAACCGGGTCGTCGACCGTCGCCGCCGTTGCCGGCCCTGTGGCAAGAGCGCTGGTCAGCCCGGTGACCATAGCCAGGGTGACCATGGCCCGCCTGGCCACCTGCATCTTGGAGCGATGCGGCATCGAGATCCTTCCTTTCTTGAACCAATGGAATGCGGCGGAGGCTCCCGCCTTTCTCCAAAATTAGAACACTCAAAATATTGACAAGATGTATATAAAACCTTGACGATGTTCAATCCAAACAGTTCACAGGTTTTCGGATTTCCGAAATTCGCGGACCTGCAACAACGCAACCCGGCGAGTCCGGGAATCCACGATCTCCTTCAATTAGGGGCGTTCACGAATAGGGCTGGCGTGGGACACAAGAGGGGTTGAGAAGATCGCTTCCCACCTGCAGCGTGATCGTTTCCCCGCCGGTTCCGTCAGATGTTGTGACGGTCGTCGAAATGCCTTCGCGTCGAGGGTGTCGTCGTCTCTACCCTGGCCGGATGACGTGGCGTACCGTGCTCGACGACTGGCCTGAGCCGACCGCTCGTTGGCAAACCAACTGGCCGAACTGCCCGCCGGTCGGTCATGAGCTGAAGCAGTGCTACACCTCACGCTGGGTTCGCTTCCACAGCCTTCCGGGGTCCAAGCGGTACGCAGACACCCCAGCCGAGTACGACACCCTCTTCAACCGCCTCGGCGCCCCCCAGCCGCGCAGAGGCGATCTACTATGCTCAACACCAGCCGACGACGCCCTAGCAATCAACCCCGGCGAGCTCGGCCACCTCAGCCCCTCGTGGCGAGGGACGTACTCCACCGCCAGGGCCATGACCTCGACCTGAGTGACCCGAAGAGCCGACTCGCCCACGGCCGCGTCGCCCAGATCGTCCTGGTCGCGCTGCTCGTCACCGTCGCCAACGATCAGTGGCGCCACACCCAGCAGCCCCCAGACGAAGCCATCACCTCCGCTGCCGTCCCCGAAACTCCAGAGAAGCACGTCGACCACACACCACTCACGGGGCGGAGCAGGCCACCACCCGTCCCATAAGCCGCAATTCAGGTCACCGTGTCGCAGCAACCAGCCCGGCGCCGGCTTCGCCATGCCCAACGACGTGATCGCGGTCCTCCACCAGCGGCCTGACACCACCTGGATCTTCCCCGGCACCTACTCCGCAGGCCCCAAACCAGGACGAACCCGATTCTGAACTCCCTGAAACGACAAGATCCCGCCCGATCGCGATGATCAGACGGGATCCCGTCAACTTCAGTCCAGCCGTCTTGGGGTGTTCACGAGTGCTCATGACCTGGGGCGCAGCACAGCTTTCTAAGATCGCTTCCCGGACAGGAATTGCTCGTTTCCCGAGCTGTCGGATACGGCCGAACGTCATCGGCGAGTCCTGCATGAGGGTTTCGCCCGGGCCGCCGCAGGCCAGGCCGCAACCGACGTCGCCGCATTCCAGACTCCTTTCCGATCAAACGGCCAGGACCACAAAAGCCCAGCTCAGGTGCCCACTAGGACGATGTGTACCTATCCATTCACCCCAGCCAGCGTTGGATCGCCGCCCTGAGCGATGCGCGGGACTCCGCGTCCGACTGCGGAACGTCGGTGGCCCATGCCACGTATCCGTCGGGCCGCAGCAGCAGCGCCGTGCACGGCACGGCGGAGCCGGGCAGCCCCGCGGTTGCGGGGTATCCCCAGTCCCCGCCAGTGAAATCGATCAGGTGCGGGCGGCCGTCCCTGGTCAGCTCGGCGAGCCGGACCCCGTCTTTGAGATCCAAGTCGGGAGCCCACCGACCGGCCAGCGGATGGTCGCTGCCCACCTCGTAGCGGATGTCGGCGCCCGACATCAGGTCGGCGATACGGCGGACGTTGCGCGGGTCGCCGAGCAGTTCGGTGAACAGCGCGCGCAGGCCGGTGACCTCGCTGCCAGGGGCGATCAGCGCGGATTGGGCGCGCGAGGACATCACCACCCGCTCAGCGACCGGGCGTCGTTCGGACTCGTAGGTGTCGAGGAGACCGGCGGGGGCCGTGCCGCGCACGTCGGCCGCGAGTTTCCAGCCAAGGTTGACCGCGTCCTGGAGGCCAAGGTTGAGCCCGGGCCCGCCGATCGCCGAGTGCACGTGAGCGGCATCGCCGACCAGCAGCACCCGGCCGTCTCGGAAACGCTCAGCCAGGCGGGTGTTGCCGCCGTTGAGCTTGCGCATCAAGTGCGGCCCTTGGCCGTCGGGCGGGCCGAAAGCGATGTTCACACCGAGCACGCGGCGGGCGCTGGCTTGCAGTTCCGCGAGCGTGAGCGGCCCCTCGGCGTCCTGTCCGTTCCACTCCTTGGTGGAGATCAACGGTGCGGGGGCGCCCGGCAGGGGCGCGTACACGAACAACCCGCGCTCGGTCCGGTGGTGCAGGAATGGCGGGATGGGTCCGTACCCGGGAATGTCGAGTCCGCCGGTGGCCGGATCGACGAACTCGGCCGGCACGACGGCGTGCGCGGTGCGCGCGATCGTGTGGTCGGTCGTCACACCGGGGAAGGCGATGCCGGCCAGCTTGCGTACGATGCTGTGCCCGCCGTCGGCACCGATCAGGTAGCGCGTTTCGATCGTGTACGGCCCGGCCGGCCCGCTGACCTGGAGGGTCACGCCATCAGCGTCCTGGGTGAATCCGGTGAGCTCGTGGCCGCGCCGGATCTCGACGGCGAGTTCGACGGCCCGTTCCTCCAGCATCTGCTCGATCCTGCGCTGCGGAACCTGGAGGATGTAGAAGGGGTTGTCGTCCAGCACACTCAGGTCGATGGGCAGCGCGCCGAAGACGAACCCGGGAGCGGGCCGCGGTGGGTCCTGGTCACCAGCGAGCCGCTCGTACAGGCCTCGCCGGTCCAGCATCCGTACCACCTGGCCGACCAGGCCGTTGGCGCGGCTGTCCTGGGTGCGCTCCGGCAGGCGCTCCAGAACCAGGGGGCGGATTCCAGCCAGGCTCAGCTCGCAGGCCAGCATCAGGCCGTTGGGCCCGGCTCCGGCTATGACGATATCGGCGATCATGGTGGTCCTTCCGAGCATGACGGATCGACCGGCGGCAGGCCGGCTGATCTTCGATAGGGAAAATGGGAGAGGTCTGGAAGGGTCAAGGCGTGGGCAGACCGGCGGCGACCTGACCGAGGGCGTCGCGCAGCAGTTCCTCGAAAGGTGCCGGCGCATCGCCGTGGAGCCACAGATGGATGGCCGCGAGTATGGCGGCGCCGACCGCCCCCGCGACCAGGTGAGGATACAGATCTCGATCGACATTGGTGCCGGTGCGCTCGGCGACCGCCGCGGCCAGCGCTTCCTGCGCGGCCGTGTGGGCCTTGAGGAACTCGCCCCGGTGCTCCGGATGCTGGCTCATCAGCTTGACACCAGCGATCCAGCGATCGTCGGCCGGACGCTCGGCCTCTTGCATGCCAAGCGCGAACCGGGCGAACACCGCGTTAGTGATGGCCTCCCACAGGGGTTCGCCGTCCGGCCTGGACCTCAGCTCGTCGGCGATCTGCACCGCTCGGTCGAAGTGCCTGGCCGCGATCGCCTCGCCCTTGCTGGAGAAATAGTTGTTGAACGTGCGGTGCGAGACACCCGCCTCGGCGGCGATCTCCTCCACCTTGACGTTGT
Organism: Nonomuraea sp. NPDC026600; assembly: GCF_040638335.1. Classification (NCBI taxonomy): domain Bacteria; kingdom Bacillati; phylum Actinomycetota; class Actinomycetes; order Streptosporangiales; family Streptosporangiaceae; genus Nonomuraea; species Nonomuraea sp. NPDC026600. The sequence goes on along the minus strand of NZ_JBEZYD010000021.1, from coordinate 61,069 downwards.
CGAAGCCACGCTCGACGGTCAGCTTGATCGCCGCCCAGCTCAGCGCGATCCGGGTTTCTTCCCTCTTGCGCTCTCTCAGCCCCATGCGAACACTCTACATAAATGTGCGAGACACGCAAATATGCGAGCCACGTAAAGATGCGCGGCTCGCATGTATGCGGCGGCCTTGCTCGATATCTCTTCCTCGCGCCACCAATCGAGCGGCTCGGCCGCGCAGTCGCCCGCCCGGCACCTCGATGACTTCCTCACCGATCTGGTCACTGACATGTGGACGGGCTCCCTCCACGTCGCGGGTCCATAGACACGGGCCCCAGTCGACGTCGATCAGGCCGGTTTCTTCGAACAGCTCCCGACGTGCGGTTTGGAGGAAGGTCTCGCCGGGTTCAACACCGCCTCCCGGCAGGATCCAGAACAGCTCCGGCACGGAAGAACAGGGACGATGGCGCCATCGTCACGGACTTGCATCACGGCAAGACTTAGATCTTGCCAGCCAGGTGGGTTGCTCAGGCGTCGCTGCCAGGAATCCTGACGACTGGGCCGCTCCGATCTTCAACGCGGCAGTGACTACCAGTGCCATGCCGTTTGCAGTGTGGAGTTGTTGGGCTGCATGGCGTGAATGCGGCAGGCGGGTACGACTGCTTCTCCTGTCGGGAGGCGATGGTGACGTCACTGTGGGAACGCGTGGCCCAGGCCGAGACGGCTGCGCTACGGCAGGCCGAGGACTTGCGGGCGCAACTGGCCGCGGTCGAGGAACGACTGCAGCGCCTGGCCATCACGCGCGAGACCCTGACGGAGTTCGCCGGCGCTCACTCCGGCGACACCGGCATGACCGAAGGTGACGGCGCGGTCGCCGAAGAAGAACCGTCCGACGTGGCTCACCTCACCCCCGAAGCAGAACCGCCACAGTTGCCACCGCTGTGGGGGTTCCGGCAGCAGGTGGTGGCATTGCTGTTTTCTTCCGATGCGGTGGTGAGCTGGGCGTTTGAAGACCTCGCCGGTGGCCGGACGCATCTGCCTTCCTGTTGGCCGACCTGCCGGTAGAGATCCTGAGACGGATGCGCTCGGATCGGGCACTGCGCGCCCGATTGGCGCCCATCGACTCCCAGGCAAGGGAAAAGGGGCCCCGGATCAACTCCGAAACCCCTTGTCACCTGCAACATCCTGGTGGGCTGCTCACGAGTGGGGTTGGCCTGGGGGGTAAGAGGAGGTTGAGAAGATCGCTTCCCAACGCCTATGGACTGCGCGGACCGCCTTATGATCTCGCTCATGAGCGAACCGATCTTCCGGTCAACCGCTCGTGTGCTGCTGGTAGATGCCGTCGATCGGCTCCTCGTCTACCGCGGGCTGCTGCTTCAGGTTGAGGAGCCTTTCTATGCCTGGTTCACGCCGGGGGGCGCCGTTGATCCTGGTGAAACCCTGCATCAGGCCGCCGCACGCGAGCTTGGAGAGGAACTGGGGTATGTCATCGCCCCTTCGGTTCTTGGGCCGGTCGTCGCGACCAGTTCGGGAACATGGTCACTAGGCGGTGAGACGTTCAGCTCGGTGGATTCCTACTTCTTCCTTCGCGTCAGCGGCCTGGAGGTGGATACCTCCGGTATGGACGATGAGGAACGGCGGGTGACTGACCGTTTCGAGTGGTGGACAGTTTCGCAGCTGAGGTCGGCGGCCGAGCTTGTTGTTCCGGCGGGCTTGGCCGCGCTGATGGAGCTCCTGCTACCGGGGGATCTTCCAGCTCAGCCGATCGCGCTGTCATGGCATTTGCCAGGTGCGGGCGCGGCGGCAACGTCTGAACGACCGTGACTTCCCGTCCCTCACCGTTTCGGATAGGGATCTTGCAGTCTTGGGGGTCAGCGATCGACCGCTCGCCGCTTGCGGGCCGGAGCAGGCCACCACCCGGGCCTTCCCGGCCACTGCTCCGCGGCTCCCAAACCAGGACGAACCCAATTCGGAAACTCCTGAAACGACAAGATCCCGCCTGATCTCGATGATTGGTATCTTCTCGCAGGTCAGAGCGAGATGATCTTTCTGTCACGCCAGGCACGTTGCCCCGCCCTTACGGCATATTGCAACGCACGTGCGCCGACGCGGATGAGGGTTGCCCGATCGGCCAGGCACCACGCCGATCTTGGGCGATTTCGGTGTGGGCGGCCTTCAGCGCGTCCTCGGCGATGAGGGCGCGTTCCCGCCAGGTCGCTTCGAAGGCGGACGGAAATTGGCGTGAAGAAAACGTGCCGAGCGGCGAACACTGGACGACAGTTGCCTTCGGAAGGACGCCATGACTGCACCACCTGACGCCGACGAGGTGATGGAAGACGTCACCGTGGTCGAGCAGTCGCTGGACGATCCCGAGCTTTTCTCCCTCCTGTACGACCGGTACTTCAAGGAGGTCTACCGTTATCTGGCCGCCCGGCTCGGCAGCGAGCAGGCCGAGGACCTGGTCGCGGACGCCTTCCTGCTCGCGTTCAACGGCAGGCGCGGCTTCGACCCGCAGCGAGGCACCGTGCGGTCGTGGTTATTCGGCATCGCCACGAATGTCGTGGCCCGGCACCGCCGCAGGGAGGGCCGCCGCCTGAACGCGCTCAGCAAGATCGCGGCTGAGGACTTTGCCGACGGGCACGAGGACCGGGTGACCTCGCAGCTCGCGGCGCGGGCCAGCCGGCCGGAGCTCGTACGGGGGCTGAAGGGCCTGGCGAAGGGCGATCGCGACGTGGTGTTCCTGCTGGTGTTCGGCGGGCTGGGCTACGAGGAGATCGCCACCGCCCTGGACATACCGGCGGGGACCGTCGGGTCCCGGATCAACAGGGCACGGAAGAAGCTGCGCAAGATTCTGGGCGACGTCAACCCGATCGGGGAATGGTGATGGACGAGCTGAAGCTGATCGAGGCCGTGTTCGCGGAGCCCGAGCCCACGCCGGAGGCGGCGGCGAAGGGGCGTGAGCGCCTCCTCCGCACCGCACAGGCGTCACGGTCGCACCGTCCGCGCCGCAGGTGGCCGGCCGCGCCGCCGATCCGGCGTGTCGCCCTGGTCGGCGCCATGGCGGTGATGCTCACCGGCGGAATCATCGTCACCCAGGTGAGCCTGGGTGGCTCCGACCCGCGTACCCCCGGCTACCTGATCGCTGCCCCTCCGGCCGACGCTCAGGCGCTGCTCACCCTGGCCGCGCGGGCCGCCGCCGGCCGGCCCGACACGGTGCCGGCCCGCGGCCAGTACGTCCACACCAAGATGCTGGCCCAGCACAGCCTGTACACCAAGGACGAGTCGGGCCGGACGCTCTACACCAAGGTGCTGGTCAGCGAGGAGCGCTGGGAGGCCGCCGACGTGGGCAAGCCCTGGCTGAGCCGCCGCCAGAACCTGTCGGCCACGGGACCGGCGCCCCGGAAGTACTGGGACCACGGCGTCGAGGACATCGTGTCCGAGGCGGGAGCCTGTCCCGGCCAGCCGGCGTACGCGCGGCTGGGCGCCTGGCCGACGGACCCCGCCCAGGTACGCGCGAAGATCGTGGCCGACACGGGCGAGGAGCCACTGCGCATCTGGCGCTCCCTCCAGAACCTGGTCCGCGAGTCCGTGGTACGGCCCAGCCTGAGCGCCGCGCTGTACCAGGTCGCCGCTGGGCTGGACGGCATCGTGCTCATCCACGACGCCGTGGACACCGCCGGCCGCCCCGGCCTGGCCGTCGCCATGGACGACGGCAACGGCACCCGGTCCGAGCTGATCTTCGATCGGAAGACCTACCGCTACCTGGGCGAGCGCACGGTGAACACCAGGGATCGCTCCGGCGGCGAGTACACCGAGAAGAAGGGCGCGGTGAACGGAACCGCCGTGCTCGCCGTCGATCTCGCCCCCAGCTTGCCCGAGGTGTCGCCGAAGGCGTCCCGCATGAAGATCCCCTGCTGAGACTTTTCCCCACCTGATCCGGCCGTTCCGGCCGTGAGTTCTGTTTCGCATGCCCTCAATCGATTCGGCATGCCCTCAAGAAAAAGGAGAACATCCATGTTCATCGCCAAGGCGGTCGCGGCCACCCTGCTCGCCGGCTCGTTCGGCGGCCTCACCTCGCCGCCGTCGGGGGACGCCGCCGCGTACGAGAAGCGGACGCAGCTGGAGACCAAGCGCGTCGCCTGCATGACGGAGCAGGGCCTGGACTACGTGGCCTCGGCAGAGCCTCAGTACACGTGGCAGCCCGGGGAGCAGAAGCGGTTCGCGGGTGACCTGGAGGCGCTGCGGGCGTTCCGGACCAAGTACGGCTTCGGTGTCTGGTCTCCGAACGTTTATCCGAAGGACAAGGTCGTCAACCCCGTCCAGCACGACAACCCGAACAACAAGATGCTGATGTCGCTCTCGGCCGGCCAGCTGAAGAAGTGGCGCGCCGCCGATGACTCCTGCTTCTCTCAAGCGGTCAAGGAGGTGCTGGGCAAGACCGTTACCTCCCAGGAGGACTACTACGACCAGCTCGAAGCGGCGGAGCGGAAGTCGTTGAGCGTCCTCGACCAGGACAAGCAGCTCGTCCAGCTGGGCAAGCAGTTCGCCGCGTGCCTGGGCGTCAGCCGGACCGAGCCGACCGCGCTGGACGGTCTGAGCCACACGAAGATCGTGCGGCAGGCTTCGGACGTCGCCAAGAAGGCGTGGAAGGGCGAGCTGCCCAAGGGCAAGACCGTCATCTTCCGGCCGAACCTGAAGCCCGCCGAGGCCAGGCCGTACCTGGACAAGGAGATCAAGGCGGCGCTGAAGGACCTGGAGTGCGGTAAGGACTTCTATCCCGCCTACTCCCCCAAGGCCATGGAGATCACGTCGCGGGTCTACCAGGAGTTCGGCCGGGAGGGCGCGGCCCAGGCGATCCCATCCCGGATCTACCGCAAGCTCGTCTGACGCAGCGCTCCCGGGGTGCCGCTCGTGACGCGCGAGCGGCACCCCTCGCGACGAGTGACGAGTGACAAGGATCGAGTTCGGAAAGGCATGAGCATGATCAGAGTTCTGCTCTCGCTACCGTGCCACTTCCGTCGTTCTGGAGCGACCAGTTCGGCATGCGTATCCAGTCGTTCGGCGCGGTCGGCATGGGCGTGGAAAGCCACATCCTCGAAGGGGATGATCCGCACGGCGACTGTGTCGTCGGCTACCTTCGCGACGGTGTGCTCATGGGGATCGCCATGATCGGCCATGCCGATCGGGCCCAGCACTACCGGAACACGGTCTCGCGCACCAACGCAGGCGTTGCTGAACCCGAGCCGGCCATCCTGACGATGAGACCTGAGGGGTCTCCGTAGTCATCGAGCACAAAGCAGCGAACCCGGCTCCGACCTGCAGGAACGTGGCGTCGCGTACCGAGACAGAAGAGGTATCCGCCTTGTCTGTGAGCGCTGATCCACAGGTCAGCGAGGTGAGAGTTCTGCGCTCAGGGCGGCGTAATAGGCGCGGGCCTGTTCGACGGCGTCGGGGGGCGCTGAGTCTTCTCGTGCTCTGCGAGGGCGCGGATGCGCAGGACGTAGGCCCGGCCGTGTTCTTCCAGGAAGGTGCGCAGCTTGGTGCAGGCGCCGTAGACCTCATCCCCGGCCACGAAGTCCAGGGCGCACATCGTCGGGTGCGAGGGGGCGGCGATGGGCGGGTCTCCAGAAACTGGCCAAACGAGGGCGACACCAACGAGAAGTCGCATGACAGGCCGACGAGTATGGAAATAAGAGGCTTGCCCAGGCTTGCGCTTTGCAATGAATCGAGCGCTAGTGATGGTGAGAAAATATTGGAAGATCAAGACTTTCCTGTATGGCGTTGCGTTTTAATCATTGTTTTGACCGTTCTATCGGTTGCCATATTGCTGCTGATCGCCGGCTTTGTGTTTCTGCTGTACTTCAATGGGCCAAGATGACGGGCGGCAGAGTTGCTTCCCAGGCCATCAGCGTCTCTGCCTCATCGGAGGACTTCCGTGGGCGAGAGCGGTGGTGATGATCGCGGACTCTCCTGATCCAGCCATTGCCCCCGCCACCAACCGGTGATGATCGCCTTCCCGCGACATGATGATCTTGCGCCTCGGTGCCGGGCTCGACGAACCATCCGCCCGGGGATCGGGTCAAGTGCTATGAGCCCCTTCCCGGCCCGCATATCCCGACCCGGAGATGGCGCGTGAACCTATCGAGCCTGCGGCGTCGAGAACTGATGTCAACTCTCCGCACATCGACAACGAGAGAGCAGATGAAATTAACCCACGCAACATTCGCCATGACTATGGCGGTATCTGTCATCGCAGGCGGCGCCACGAGCGCCGCGCAGGCGGCCGAGCCGGTAGCTCCCGTGTCCGGGGTGTCGGGCTCGGTGACGCTGCTGACCGGTGACCGGGTGACCGTCACAGCGAACGGTTACCGGATCGAGCCTGGGCCGGGCAGAAAACAGCGCTTCGACGTTCAGCGCCGTCAGGGCCACCTTCACGTCATTCCGGAGGACGCCAAACGGCTGCTGGCTCAGGGCCTGCTGGATGAGCGCTTGTTCGACGTCACGCAGTTGCTCACCTGGCGGTACGGTGACGCCTACAAGGCTGAGATACCGCTGATCGTCCAGTCCGTCGAGGGGAAGGCGGCACAGGCGCTCAGCGGAACGCGCAAGGCGAAGGAGTTCGCCGGGCTGGGACTGGCCGGCACGAGCGTCTCCAAGGCGACGGCGGGCCAGACCTGGCAGAGTCTGGTCGGCGGCGCCCGATCACTGGCCGCGGGCAAGTCGAAGATCTGGCTGGACGGGAAGCGGCCCTTCGTCCTTGACCAGAGTGTCAAGCAGATCGGGGCCCCGCAGGCGTGGCAACAGGGGCTGACCGGAGCCGGTGTCACGGTCGCCGTGCTGGACTCCGGTTACGACGCCACCCACCCCGATCTCAAAGACGTGGTCACGCAGTCGCGGAACTTCTCCGACGAGCCCGACATCACCGACCACGTCGGCCACGGCACCCATGTCTCCTCCATCGTGGCGGGCGCCGGGCCGAAGTATCGGGGTGTCGCACCGGGCGCGAAGATCGCGCTTGGCAAAGTCGGCGGGGACGCCGCCAGCGAATCGGCCATGCTGGCGGGCATGGAGTGGGCCGCCACCGAGGTCAAAGCGAAGATCGTCAACATGAGCATCGGCGGCCCCGACAACCCCGGCATCGACCCGGTGGAGCAGGCCGTCAACACCTTGTCCGAGCGTACCGGGGTGTTGTTCGTCATCGCGGCGGGCAACGACGCAGCGCCCGGCTCGATCAACAGCCCGGGCAGCGCCGACGCGGCGCTGACGGTCGGCGCGGTCGACAAGTCCGACCGGATGGCCGACTCCTCCAGCCGCGGCCCCAGAGCGGGCGATCACGCGGTCAAGCCCGACGTGACCGCTCCCGGCGTCGACATCACGGCGGCGGCCGCGCAGGGCACGGCAGACGGTCCCTACGTCGCCCACAGCGGCACCTCCATGGCGGCGCCGCATGTCGCGGGCGCGGCGGCGATCCTCGCCCAGCGGCACCCGGACTGGAGCGGTGCGCAGCTCAAGGCCGCGCTCATCGGCAGCGCCGCTCCGCAGGCCGGCGCCACGCACTTCGACCAGGGAGCCGGACGCGTCGACGTGGTCCGCGCGATCGGCCAGCAGGTCTACGCCAGTCCCGCGAACATCGGCACGGTCTTCCGCTGGGACGGATCCGGTGAGCGACAGGCGACCAAGGAGATCACCTACACCAACGCCGGCGACTCTCCGGTCACGCTGGACCTCACCGTGGACGGCACCGTGCTGCGCACCTCGGCGCAGCGGGTCGACGTGCCCGCCAAGGGCACCGCATCCGTCACCGTGACGATCGACGTGACGGGCAAGGCACCGGGTGACTACCCGGGCACGATCACGGCCAGATCGGGTGACCTCCTCGTCCGTACCATCGCCACCGCGTACGCCGAGCCGGAATCCTATGACGTGACGATCAGCGCCCTCGGAGCCGACGGCCGGCCCGCTGTCGCGGTCGGGGAGTTCTACAACAGCGAGGGCGAGAGACACGCGATGGTCCTTGACGGCGCGCCGGACACCTACCGGCTCCGTGCGGGTGACTGGAGCCTGTATGTGAACATCTTCGAAGGCACGCGCATCACGACCACGCACCTGCCGGTGAAGGTCGGCAAACAGAGTACGGAGGTGGTGCTGGACACGCGCAAGGCCAAACCGATCAGGTTCACCCTGGACGATCCCACCGCCGTCACCAGTGGGTGGTTCGAAATGTGGGTGATCAACGGTTCGTGGGCCCTCGGCTGGTCCGGAGGCACCCCGGACCCCAGCGCCAGGTACTTCGTGCTCGCCTCCAAGCAACCTGGACTGAAGTACGTCACCAGGATGCATTTCCACAAGAAGGATGCCTCTCCTACCCCGTTCCGCTACGACCTGGTGGATGAACGGCGCGACGGCATGCCCGAAGACCCGACGTACACGGCCAGGGTGAAAGACCTGGACAAGGTGACCACGACCTTCCGCGGCGCTGGAACGGCCGCGAAGGGCGACTACTTCGTGGCAGCCGTCCCCGACGCCAGCATGCCGAACGGATTCCTGACTTCGACGAACGACGTACCGCTGCCGGGCACGCTGACGGAATATCGGACGCGAGGCTACAAGTGGTCCAGCGCTCTTCAGGTCGGCGAGTCCGTGGTCATGGGGGCCGCCAAGCCCACCGGCAGCGGCGATGACCGGCAGACGTGGGGCGTGGCGGTGAGCGGACCGTCCTTCGCCACCCTGGGAGCCTGGCGGGAGAAGGACACAGTGTCCTTTGACGGCGCCCGACTGCTCTCCGAGGGCGTGCCCGGCCGGGTCGGCATGGACCGCGCGGCCACCGGCACCGTCAGCCTCGCCAAGGGCGATCAGGTCGTCTCCACGATCGACTACAACAGGTGCGGGATGTGGGACTCGGATACGTGCCGGTTGACCGCCAGCCTCCCCGCGGAGCCCGCCACGTACACGCTCAGTGCGACGGCCAGCCGGCAGGTACCGTACTCCACGCTGTCCACGAAGGTGGAATCAACGTGGACGTTCCGCTCGGCGAGCACCGCGAAGCGGGAAGCACTCGCCCTGACGGCGATCCGTTACGCACCCGAGGGGCTGGACGAGTACAACCGCGCCAAGCCCGGATCATCCACCCGGCTACCGATCTGGATCGAACGCAATCCCGGCGCTCCAGCGGCGGCCGTGAAGTCCATCCAGCTGCAGATGTCCGTCGATGACGGAGCGACCTGGCAGAACATCCGGGTCAGAGCCAAGGGCCCGGGCTGGACGGCGCAGCTGACCAACCCGCGTACGGCGGGCTTCGTGTCCCTGCGCGCCACGTCGACCGATACCGCGAGCAACAGCGTCAGCCAGACCATCCACCGCGCCTACGCGGTCGGATAACCCTCTCCACAGGGCGGCTTCTCCACAGGCGCGAGCCTCATTCGCCGTGGTGAAGCCGCCCTGCTTCGCCAGCATCCAACTCCAAGACCGCGACGCCGGTTCGGTGCGCCGGGTGCCTCGGCGGTCGCGTGCGCGCGTGACGTTGAAATACGGGGAGACCGCCCATGAACACCATCAGAAAGACCGCCATCAACGATTGGAGCAATGTGCCAAAAAGAACTTCCTACTCGCCATCGCCCTTGTGGCGATGGCGACGCTGTTATCCGCTCCGATGGCCGGGGCTGCCAACGCGGCGATAACCGGAGAGGACGTCACGGATGCCGCCGACAAGCGCGGGATCATCTGGGGGCCATGTGAGGAGGAGCCCACCGTCGAGTGCGGCACACTGGCCGTGCCGATCGACTGGTCCAAGCCGTACGGAGCCACCGTGAAACTGGCGCTGGCGCGGCGTTGGGCCACCGATCCGTCCGCGCGGATCGGCTCCTTACTGACCACCAACCCGGGTGGGCCCGGCAACTCCGGGGTGAATGACATCCTGCGGCCGTCCGGGTTCAGCGAGGACGTTCAGCGGCGGTTCGACATCGTCGGCTACGATCCCCGGGGCGTGGCTCGCAGCGGCTCGACGACCTGTACGGCGTCGGTGTACAACGAGATGCCGTACCCGGTGATGACCAGCCAGGCCGACTACGACAAGTGGGTGGCCTTCGCTGCGAAGCTGCACGCCGACTGCCGTAAACAGACCGGCCCGCTGTACGACCACCTCGACTCGGCCAACGTGGCGCGGGACATGGACGCCATCCGGGCCGCGCTGGGCGAGGACAAGCTGACCTCCTACGGCGTGTCGTACGGCACGCTGGCCCAGCAGATGTACGCCGAGATGTACCCGAATCGGATCCGGGCCATGGTGCTGGACAGCAACATGGACCACAGCCTGAACGTCAAGGGCTTCCAGGTGACCGAGGCGGCCACCGTCCAGGACAGCTTCGACGAATTCGTCGCCTGGTGCGAGCGGGACACCGACTGCGTCCTGCACGGCCGCGACGTCAAGGCCCTGTGGAGGGGGCTGCTGGAGAAGGCGGACCGCGGAGAGCTGTACTGGCCGGGCTTCACCGACCGCCCGGTGAGTGCGCACAACCTGCTGTGGCTGGGCGTGGTGCTCAACGAGGCGCCGGTCTGGCGGCAGGAGGCCAAGGTGCTGCTCACCCTGGACGGCGGGCCGGTACCGGACGACATGGGCAACCCGCCCGGCAACGGGCCCGTGGACGGTGATCTTCCTCTGCCGTTCCGGCGCTCGGCGCCACCCACTGATCATCAAGCGGCTGCCCGACGGCTCCTACCTGTCGACGTTCGGCCTGGGGAAACTGCCGGTGCGGATCATCGAGGCGTGGATCACGGTCACCTACGCCGACGGCACTACGCGTCGTGAGCAGTGGCGCCTTGCCACCAGTCTGACCGACCATATCCGCTATCCCGCCCGCGAACTGGTCGCGCTCTACCACGACGGGTGGCAGGCGGAGACGGCCTACTTCTCGATCAAGGCCACCCTGCTGCATGGCCCGGTCCTGTGCTCACGCTGCCTGCAGGACAGGGGAGTTCACGAGTGCAGTTGAGCTTGGAGAATGAGCGGCCTTGAAGATCGTTTCCCAGCGGGGAAGTGATCGTTTCCCGCAGGGGCTGTGGCCGGAGATTGGAGGGAGGCCGGACTACCGCTAGCAGCCCGGCGAGCGTCGGCGTCCGTCACTCTGCCGGGAGTGCCTGTCGCAGCGGCTCGTCCGGCAGCGCCGTGCGGTCGGTACCGGTGGTGGTGCCGAGGGCCTGAACGTCCGGCCCGGTCGAGCCCCCGTACGTGGCGATCTTGTATTCGACCGCCGTGAGGGAAAGGGTCAGCTCACGGATCCGGCGGCGGATGGTGTCGCGATGTTCGACCAGCACATCGAGCCGCTCCGGCACCGTGTGCCCTCCGGCATCGACGAGCGAGATGTAGTGCTGCGGGTCACGCATCGGCATACCGGACAGCCGCATCCGGGTGAGGAACACCAGGCGCCGAACCGCTTCGGCGTCGTAGACGCGATGACCATTACCGTCGCGGGCCACCTCGACCAGCCCGGCCCGCTCGTGATAGCGCAGCGTGTGGGGCGAGATGTCGAGGAGGTCGGCAACCTCGGCGATCGTCATCGTCTCGGGCAGATCGGCCAGGTCGGCGAGGCGGTGGATCGCCTCGACCGACAGCGGACCGTCGTCCCCAAGCGCTTCGAGCGCCCTGGTCATCAGATCGTCGGTGGCCATGACCACGAGCCTAGATGGGCCGTACCGATGCAGAGACACCCTCGAAGTCGGCGCTGCGGGCGGTCTCGGCCCACTGCTCGACCTCGTCCAGGCCGCGCCGGTAGGCACGCGAGATACGCTCGACCGCCTCGCGCCCGAGCGGCAGCCGCAGCGGCACCTCGTCGCCGTGCGCGAGGGACACGATGATCTCGGCCGCCCGCGCCGGGTCACCTTCCTGGCTGCCGTCGGTCCCGGCCATGTCCGCACGGACGTTGGCGAGCAAGTCACGGTAGGTCGCGGACGGCTCGACGAACTCGAGCACGTCGCCCCCGTTGAAGCCAGTCCTGAACCGGCTGGGCTCGACGAGCATCACCCGGATCCCGAACGGCGCGACCTCCCCGGCCAGGGCCTCGGACCAGCCTTCGAGGGCGAACTTCGACGCGGAGTACGCCGACACGCCGGGGAACGACGTCCGCCCACCCTGGCTGCTCATCTGCACGATCGTCCCGGTGCCCCGCTCACGCATCGTGGGCAGCGCCGCCCGGACGAGCGCGGCGGGGCCGAACAGGTGCAGATCCATCAACTCGCGCAACTGCGCGTCGCTGACCTCCTCGACCGCTCCGACCACGGCCCGGCCCGCGTTGTTGACCAGCACATCGAGCTGACCGAAGCGGTCGAGGGTGTCGCGCACGAGGTCCGCGGCCGCGGCGATGTCCCGGGCATCGAACTTCGCGATCAGGCAGTTATTCGGGTACTTGGCCTCCAGATCCACCACACTCTCGGGCCGGCGCACCGCCGCCACCACGTGGTCGCCCGCCGCGAGCGCCGACTCCGCCAGTGCGCGTCCGAACCCGCGGGACGCGCCAGTGATGATCCAGGTCTGTGTCGTCATGGCGGGGACGCTATGCCTTCGAGCGCGCTCGAACGCAAAACCGCTCGCTGACCGAAGCAGGCCACCACCCGCCCCATAACGCGCAATACAAATCACCTTGCCGCAGCACCCAGCCTGGAGCCGGCATCGCCATGCCCAGAAGCGCGAACGTGGACCTCGACCAGCGGCTTGACATCACCCGGGCCTTCCCGGTCACCTGCTCCGCGACTCCCAAACCAGGACGAACCCGATTCGGAAACTCCTAAAACGACAAGATCCCGCCTGATCGCGATGATCAGACGGGATCCCGTCAACTTCGATCCAGCCGTTTCAAGAACGGCCCCTGGTGGGATGTTCACGAGTAGGTCTGACCTGGGTGGAGAAGCGGCTAGCAAGATCGCTCCCCGGATACGCATTGATCGTTTCCCAGGATCGGCTGTCGTGACGGTCACTCTTGCAGCACGTTCGGTTCGAGTCGATCGAGGACCCGATCCCCCATGGCCGCGATCGTGTCATCGCCGATCTCGCCGATCTCGCCGAGGAGGCGCTGGGGCGCAGGCCCAGGATGAGGCAGGGCAGTTCCCGGGCGTCGGCGTCTCTCGCGGTCCAGAGTTCGTCACGGGCGGACGTCGAGGACAACGCACAGAGTGTCCTCGGCCAGCGAACACAGCCCGGTGTCAGGCCGTTGACCTGGCCGGATCCGATTGAGCGGCACCACAAACCCGGACGGTTGCACCGCGGACCGTCAGCACCCCGACCTGGGCGGGCTCGATTCGATGGCACCGGCTGGCTTCACTGGCGGCCTACCCGCCTCAGCGGAGGTGACCGTGCAGGAAAGTGTGGATGCCCGCGGCGACTGTCTCGGTGAGCTCTTCGGCGGACAGAGAGGCGTGATGCGTCGGCAATTCGGCTGAGATCAGCAGCAGCAAGTGAAGTGCCGCACGGTCGGGGTCGTCGATGCGCAGCAGTCCCCGGTCGGCCAGCCGTCGCAGGTGACCGGCCAGCTCGCGGCGGACACGCCGCGGCCCGGTCTCCTGCCAGGCGTCGATCGCTTCCTGAGGGATGTGGCCCGCTTCGGCGTTGATCTGTCCGACCATGGAGAAGTGGGCGGCGCTGTCGGGCATCGGCGTCGCCCAGTCCCGCCCGAACTCGATGAGGTCGGCCTCCAGGTCGGTGACCTTGCGCAGGTGGCGGTCAATGATGGCGATCTGGACGTCAGCCGCCCGAGTGGCGCTCTCCTGAATCACGGCCAGGAACAACTCGGCCTTGTCGGTGAAGTGGTTGTAGATGGTCCGGGTGGACACACCGGCCCCGGCCGAGATCGCGTCGATGCTGGCGCGGGTGTAGCCGTCGCGGGCGAACACCGTCAGGGCGCCATCCAGGATCGCCTGCCGCTTGCTGACCAGCCCCCCGCGAGGGCGAGGCGTCGTGGTGTTTTCCCTGGTCATCCCAGATCCTCCAACATATTTACAGTCATCGTTTTACTTTTTGCCATGCACGTTGTACTTTACCTCGTGCCGCAGCCCCGCGACACACCACGAGGAGAAACACACATGATCAGGATCGCCATCGTCATCGGCAGCACCCGCCCCCGCCGCCGGAGCGCGGTCGCGGCCCGCTGGGTCGCCGAGGTCGCCGCCCGCCACCTCGCCGTCACCGCCGGAGAGGCGACCTTCGAGATCGTCGACCTGGCCGAATACGGACTGTCGGTACTGGATGAGCCCATGCCCGCACTGTTCGGCGACTACCAACACGCACACACCCACCAGTGGGCCCAAACCATCGCCTCCTTCGACGGGTTCGTCTTCGTCACTCCCGAGTACAACCACTCGGCCCCGGCCGCGCTGAAGAACGCCATCGACTTCCTGTACGCCGAGTGGACCAACAAGGCAGCCGGCTTCGTCAGCCACGGCGTGCACGGCGGCGTGCGTGCCGTAGAGCACCTGCGGCAGGTCATGACCGAGCTCCAGGTAGCCAATGTGCGCACCCAGGTCGCTCTGTCGGCCTTCACCGATTTCGAGATCACCGATCCGGCCGAGCCCGGCGCGATCGCCCCCGGCCCGCACCAGGAGCCGACCCTGAACGAGCTGCTCGATGAGGTCATCGCCTGGTCGGGCGCCTTGAAGAAGCTCCGCGAGGCAGTTGGTCCGGCAGTGGCGGCGTGAGCATGCGATACCGGCTGCTGGGCCGTACCGGACTACGGATCTCCGAGGTCTTCCTCGGCGCGATGACGTTCGGCGAGGAGCAGATCGGCGCCTCGCCGCAGGAGGCCCGCCGCATCTTCGACCTGTACGGAGAGGCTGGCGGAAACCTCATCGACACCGCGAACTTCTACTCCGATGGGCGGAGCGAGACCATCCTGGGCGAGCTGCTGGCGGGCCGTCGCGACAGGTTCGTCGTGGCCAGCAAGTACACCGTCTCCCGCGACGGCGGCGACCCCAACGCCGCCGGCAACCACCGCAAGAACCTCACCCTGTCCCTGGAGGCCAGCCTGCGGCGGCTGGGCACCGACTACCTCGACCTGTACTGGGTCCACCTGTGGGACCGGCACACCCCGATCGAGGAGACCATGCGGGCGCTGGACGACGCCGTGCGTGCCGGGAAGATCCTCTACGTCGGCATGTCCGACGCCCCGGCTTGGGTCGTCTCTCACGCCAACACGCTGGCCGAGTGGCGCGGCTGGACCCCGTTCGCGGCCATCCAAGCCCCATACAGCCTGCTCAACCGCGACATCGAACGCGAACTGCTGCCCATGGCCCAGACGTTCGGACTCACGGTCGCCGCCTGGGGACCGCTCGCCCACGGCGTCCTGTCCGGCAAGTTCAGCTCTGCGGCGGGGCCGCAACAGGGCACGCGGATCAGCCCGCGCTCACTTGGAGCCCGAGAGCACACCGTCGCCCAGGCAGTGCGGGGGGTTGCCGACGAAGTCGGGGCCTCCCCCGCGCAGGTGGCCATCGCCTGGACCCGTGCACGCTCGCGGGCCGTACACCCGATCCTGGGCGCCAGAACCGCCGAGCAGCTCAAGGACACGCTCGGCGCCCTGGACCTCACCCTGCCCGAACACGCGGTGCGACGCCTGGAGGCGGCCACCGACTTCACGCTCGGCTTCCCCGGAGATTTCCTCGCCCAGGCCGACCCGGCGGTATTCGGCGAGTCCGCTGTCAGGCTCGACGGAAGACGCCTCCCATGAGCGTGGTGGTCGCCCACCGATGTCAGAGCCGTCCCGCTGCAACCCTGGCCGCGGTGCTGCTGGGCTAAAGTTCCGCCAGGACGTGATCTACCTCAGCCCGCCTGGGTGGCGGCCTACAAACCCGCTCGTACCATGACGGAGGGGCTGAACGGCCGCCTCAAAAGCCACGACCTCGACCTGAGTGATCCCAAGAACCGGCTCGCCCACGGCCGCGTCGCCCAGACCATCCTGGCCGCGCTGCGCGTCACCGTCGCCAACGATCACTTCCTCGACCAGTGGCGTCAGACCCACAGGCCCGAAACCCTCACCATCGAGCCGCCCGACCACGCCAGAGACCTCACCGACCAGCGGCCCAGCGAGCCGCCCACCCCGAACGGGACATCCCCACCACGGACTTAAGCCACAAATCGCTACATCAAGACCCAGCGCCCCACCAGCCGAGAGCTTCGCCATGCCCACCGGCTCGTCCACCGCGCTCCAACAGCCGCGAGACAGCACCTGAGCCCTTCACCGCGCCCGATCCGTGGGCCCCACCCGGCAGAACCAGGCTCGGAACCCCTGAAACGACAAGATCCCGCCCGATCTCAACGATCAGACGGGATCCCGTCAACTTCAGTCCAGCCGTCTCAAGAACGGCCCTTGGTGGGGTGTTCACGAGTGTGTGCGACCTGGCCGAATTGAGGACCCCGAAAGATCGCTTCCCGTGCGAGGGGTGATCGTTTCCCGAACCGAGGGAGCTCGGTCAGCGTCAGTGGGCGGTCCAGCCGCCGTCAACGGGAGGATCGCGCCGGTGATGTAGGACGCGACGGGACCGGCCAGCAGCAGCGCGGCGGTGGTCAGTTCGGCGGGTTGGGCCCACCAGCGGCGTAGCCGGCCCGGCCTGCGGCACCCACGAGGCCGAGCGCGCTGGCCAGGGTGACGATGCGGCCGTATCGTCACCCTGTCTGGCGCCGGTCTCTGCACGAGCAGGTCAGCGAACCCTCGATGCCCGCCTTGATCGTCGAAGATTGCCTGGATCGCGTCGTTCCGTCCGTGTCGCCCCTTGCCCCGCATTCCGCTTGGCCAGCACCCTGGGCGCTGGCGGCTCCAACGGGTGGTGGTTACCGGGTCACGACGGCCGGATGCGGTAGGCCCGGATGATCGTCTGCTCTGCCATGTTGCCCGCCCCGTCCACCGCTCGGGCGCGCAGCGACACGAACCCGTCGCCGGCCGGGTGGCGCAGGACGGCCGCCGACCCGTGGACCTCGGCCTTGGTCCAGGTGGCGCCGTCGTCGTAGGAGATCTCCACCGAGAGCCGCTTGACGTGGCGGGCGGTGCTTCCCTCCAGCGGCTGAACGGTCACCGGCACGGTGAAGCGCCGTCCGGACGGGGCGGAGTTCTCGGCGTCCAGGTCGGGGCTGAAGCGCACGACCGACATGGGCAGCCGCGCGGGCGTGCCGCTCGTGACGTGCCCGGACCGGAACGTCCACACGCCGGACACGCGCGTGGACAGCGTCGCGGGCGCTCCGCGCTCGCTCTCGACGACGAGACGGTAGGCGGCCTCCCGCGCGGGCACGGTGAAGCTCGTCCTCGTCTCCGGCTGCTCGCCCACGAGGGTGCCGTCACGGTAGAGGGCGGTCCGCTGCGTGGCCCGGGTGGAGGAGCCGAGCGCTCCTCTGCCGTCGCCGTACATGAGCAGGTCGGTCGAGATGACGTCGCCGGTGCGGCTGACGCCGTTCAGTTGTTCCGCGCCAGCCCAGGGCAGCGCGGGCGAGAAGACGCCGTGGTTCCAAAGCTCCGTGTACGCCCGCCCGGACCGGTAGACCGTGAAGGGCGAGTCGAAGCGGTTGAGCCGGCCGTCGGAGCCGTACTCGAACAGGTGACGCTGCCAGCGAATGCCGTCGTCGGTGTTGACGTACTCGACCTGTTTGAACGGCGTGCCGAACGTGGTGGGCGAAAGGAAGGAGAAGACGGCGCCGTCGCGCGGCCAGGCGCCGCTGTACGCGTTGGCCTCCGCGTCAGGCAGGTGGCGGGCGTAGTCGGTCTGGATGGCTGCCAGGTCCCGCTGCGCCACGCGTCGCTCGAATCCGTTGACCATGCCCCCGGAGTGGAACCAGGTCAGGTGGTAGGCGTACGGGCTGCCGACCCGGGCGGCGGCCCACAGCCCGGCGATTTTGGTGCGCACGCCCGGATAGGAGCGGGCGGGGCCGAGCTGGGCGGTGAACGTGCTGTCGTAGGAGTTGCCGAGCCAGCCCCAGGCACGCGACGTCCCGTCGGCCACTTGGTACTGGTAGACGACCTCGGCCAGCAGCGGGACGGCGTCCGCGCGGGGAGGCGTCAGCGAGATCGGCCGGCCCAGCCGCGCGTCGGCGTCCACGGTCTGCGACCGGTTCAGGTCGAGGCCCGGGTGGACGAGGAGCGTCCTGCTCCGGTCGTCGCGGATGGTGGTCCTGATCAGCCATCTGCCCTTGGGCAGCCGCAGGGTGACCGGCCCCTGGGGTTCCTCCAGGTCGATCGGCGTCTGCTCGGCGTCCAGGCGGTACAGCGTCGTGAACGTCCCGGTGGCCGGCCAGCCGTTTCTGCCGGTGAACCTGACGGTGAGGTCGTAGCTCTCGATCTCCTTGTTGACCGCGACCGGCGTGCTGAGGACCAGGTCGCCGTCGCCGGTAGCGACGACGTGCCCGCTGAGGAGTCCGTCAGGCCCGCCGGCGCGGGTGTCGGAGGTGACGATGGCCTCGGCCTGCCCGCCCGCGGGAACGGTCAGGGTTGCGGGTGCGACGCTGAAGGACTTGTCGCCACGCACCTCCAGGCGCAGGGTCACCGGCTGCTGCTGGTGGTTGCGGTAGACGATCTTCTTGCCGGCCGGCTGGTCGTC
Source organism: Nonomuraea sp. NPDC026600 (assembly GCF_040638335.1). Classification (NCBI taxonomy): domain Bacteria; kingdom Bacillati; phylum Actinomycetota; class Actinomycetes; order Streptosporangiales; family Streptosporangiaceae; genus Nonomuraea; species Nonomuraea sp. NPDC026600. Next base: position 42,535 of record NZ_JBEZYD010000021.1, on the reverse strand, counting down.
GTCATGCGGCCACGCCTGCCGTCCGAAGCCGAGACCGGGCGGTTCGGCGGTGATGGCCTGGCTCGTGCCGCGGGCTGCGTCCACGAGCCCCGCGCCCTGCGCGAAGACCCCGATCCCCGGCAGCGGCCGGGCGGTGCCCATGAGGGCCGCCTTGAGCAGGTCGCCCTTCCAGCCGGGATGCGCCCCGGCCAGCAGCGCCGCGACGCCCGTGACGTGCGGGGTGGCCATGGAGGTGCCGGACATGGCGACGTAGGAGCCGTCGCCGGGGCTGTCCTTGCCGCGGGCTGCGGTGATGTCCACGCCGGGGGCGGTGATGTCCGGCTTGAGGCCGTCATCACCGGCGCGCGGCCCGCGGCTGGCGAACTCGGCCTGCTCGCCGGACTTGCTGACGGCGCCGACCGCGAGCGCGGCGTCGGCGGTGCCGGGCGAGATAAGCGTGCGATCGGCGCCGTAGTTGCCGGCCGCCGCCACGAACAGGGTGCCGTAGCGCTCGCTGAGCGTCTGTACGGCCTCCTCCAACGGGTCGAGTCCGGGGGTGTCCGGGCCCCCGAGGCTCATGTTGACCACTCTCGCGCCCTGCTCGGCCGCCCACTGCATGCCCGCCAGGATGGCGGAATCCGCGCACCACTCCGACTCGCACACCTTCCCGTCCAGCAGCGTCACCCCGGGCGCCACGCCACGGTACCTGCCGTCCGAGGCGGCGCCGCTGCCCGCGATGGTGGAGGCCACGTGCGTGCCGTGCCCGATCACGTCGCGTTCGTCCTGGGCCTCGGTGAAGTCGGCGCGCGCCGCGACCCGCCCGGCGAGGTCAGGATGGGTCGCGTCGATCCCGGTGTCGAGCACCGCCACCTTGACGCCGACGCCGGTGTGCCCGCGCTCCCACGCCTGCGGCGCGCCGACCTGCTTGACGCTCACGTCGAGCGAGATGCGCCGGCGCCCGTCGAGCCAGATCTTGCCCGTGCCGCCCGCGAGCGCCTGCCACGTCCGCGCGGCCTCGCCCCTGCGCTGCCGTACGGCGAACCCCCGCACCGCGCCCAGCGCCCTGAACCCGCTCATCGCGCGGACGGCCGGCGCGGGACCGGAAGCGCCGGTCACGAGCAAGGGGAGCTCCTTGCGGCTGTCGTCGTATCCGAGCTCCAGCAGCCCGGTCACGTCGAACAGCCGGGGGTCCAGCCGTCCGGCCTGGACCAACGGCGCGGCGTCACTGGGTAAGACACGGAGCTGCCCCCGCGCTTCGTCGGTGAGGAAGGTGACCTTCTCCCGTCCCTCGCCCGGCTCGACGACCGCGCTCGTGGGGCCGGTCACGGTCACCTTGTCGCCGGTGACCAGCGTGACCGTCGGCACGCTGGTCACCGGCTGGTCGACGGCCTCCGCGACGGCCTGTGGCTGGGCGGTCGGCTCTGCGACCGCTTGTGGCAGGGCGGCCGGCTGGACGGTCATGGCCGCAGCGAGCACGGCGACACCGGCCCACCTTGTCGTGCTTTGCACTCAGTTCTCCGATCATCAGGGAGATATCACTACGTAGTGGGCGATGATTAGGTTTAGTTCCACGGCGTGTCAGGAACGTCCGCAGGACGGCGGAGACCGGGGCCGGGGTCAGGCGCGTTGTGCACCGCCGTTCTCACGCATCCATTCCGGGGCGAGCGTGATCCGCTCAAGACCGAACCCCAGACAGGCGCTGTGTCCTGCTCGACGTCGGCGGCGACCCTCGCCCTGATCTCCCATTTGAGCGCCTTGGGTCTCTGCGGCGAGGTCAGAATCTTGCCAGGACGCCCGAAGAACGGATCGTTCGCCGCTACCACGGAAGTGGGGAGCCCCGGACCCCGCAGGAACCGGTCAGCGGTGTCGAGCGCCTCCGGGATGCGATCATCCGCCTGGTCGGCGCGGTGCTTGCCAAGCAGACCGACGAATGGACCGAAGCCCGCCGCTACATGGGCCTGGACATCCTCGCCAAGGCCCGCATCCGCCTCGTCGCCAGCGACACACCGGCCCAGAACCCACTCCCGCAGACACTTACCACTTGACCTGTAGGAAAAGGATCACGCGAAGATCGATTCATACCGGCGCTGACCGCACAAGCGCAGATTGCATCGTGTCTAGCGCGGCCAGTGCCGCCAACGCGCGCTCGCTAGAGAACAGCCGGGCGGGTCCCTCAGCCGTGGGTTTTTCAGCCGCGGGCGGGGCCGGTTCGCTCTGGTTCGGGGACCACGGGAGGCAGCGTGTCGGTCCACTCGGAAACTCGGACCGTGGTCGTCCCCTCCTTGTAGATCTTGCCGTCCTTGCCACTGCGGTAGCTGCGGCTGACGACGAGCGAGGTTTCGGGGTCGATGATGACCTTCAGGTCCACGCCGAGGTCGGAGATCTCCAGGCCGTCGCCGGCGCGGCCCAGGTCGTCCTTCATGGTGCCGATGCTCTTCACGATGGGAATCGTGGCCAGCGCCCGGAAGGCCGCGGCGCGAACCTCCGGTGGAGCCGGCAAGTCGCCCAGCAGGTTGACCAGAGAGTTGGCCACGAACCACTCGCGTGCGGCGGGATCCGCATCGCCATCGCCGTTGTCGACCTTGTCGGCGATCCACGCCTTCAGCGCCTCCGGATCGGTCGGCAGCTTCTCAATCTGGGAGAAGCTGACGTGGTTGTCGGCCAGGGAGAACGTCTTGGGGCCCTTAGCCGCGTAGACGGTGTCGCCCTCGTCGGAGGGCACCCATGCCTGCCCGTCACGCCTGACCCAGCTTTCGGAGGACTTCGTGGGAAGTGTCTTCTTTCCGGCGCGCACGCTGTGGTCGGCCTTGATATGCCAGTAGGTCCCTGAGTCGGCCCTGTTCTGCGCGGTGGAGGCGGCCGCGAGCAGGATATGAGTGCTGGACAGCTGCGCTGGCACCGCCGACGCACTGTGAGGCGTTCCGTTCGGCGATCCGGTGGTCACCGCCACAGGCGTTCCGCTGGTGGTGACCACCACGGCTACAGCTGCGGCCGCGGCCGCCGTGAGGCCCATACCTCCGGTCAGCCAAACGAAGCTCCTGCGCCTCGGTCGTGCCTGGGCGTTTTGGAGCCGGCGCCGCCCTTCGCGTACGACGGTGTCGGAGGGATCGGGCTTGTGCAGCATCTTGCTGATCATCTCCAGTTCGTTCATGGTTCGATGTCCTTCAGTTCGGTGCGGAGCTTCTTTCGGGCCCGGCTGAGCCGGGAGCCGACGGTGCCGTACGAGATCCGCAGGGTCTGTGCGATCTCCTCGTGGCTGAGCTGGCCGAGCGCCATCAGCAGCAGCACGTCCCGTTCGCCTCGGGTCAGCTTCATCAGCGCCTTGGCCAGCTGAGGCTGCAGTCGTTGGGCGCTGACCGCGCTGACCACCTGGGTCTCGTGGCTGTCGGCATCCGGTTCCGCCCCCGCGCGAGCCAGGGCTCGGTAGTGGCGGGCCTCCTTGCTGCGGTGCCGCGCCACGAGGTTGGTGGCGATCCCGAACAGCCAGGGCCGCAGGCCGCCACGCTTGGGGTCGAAACTCTCTCTTCTGCGGAGGGCGATAAGGAAGGTTTCGGCGGCCAGGTCGTCGGCGGCCTGTACGTCCAGCCGTCCGGCGATGTACCGGTAGATGTCTCGGAAGTGCCGGTCGTAGACGGCCGAGAAAACGGCGGGATCACGACCGGCCTGGGCGGCAAGCTGGGCATCTATGACGTCCTCGACCGCGCCTGGTCCAGGAGTCACGTGTGGGTCTCCGTCATGCGGGCACCTCTCGGGGTTCGGCGACACTCACCTGAACTTCTCCCAACCGCCCGATCGCTTTCCCGCATGGTGCCGTACGGTCCGACGCTCACCGTGGCTCAGGTCTCCGGGCCAGCGGACCGGATGGCGGGTCGGCGGTTCCGGGCGCTGGTCTTTTGACGACCTTCACGAGCCTTGAGGACGGCGAAGCCACGCGCCTGGCCGCCGCGCACCACCCGAGCCCGAGCCACCCGGCCCCGCTCTCCCAGCAAGCAGACGGCACAGATCCCCGACGCGGTCGTCGGTCACTACACCCGACTGCTGGACGACTCCGGGGTCCTGCCGCTGATCGACGCCGAACTCGGCCCGAGGCCCGGCCCACGCGGGCTGCCCATCGCCGCGGTGCTGACCTGCCTGCTGCTGTCCATCAACCACACCGGCAAGGCCACCCTCGTCGAAGCCTGGCGGATCGCCGCGTTCTGCCTGACCGCCACCGCACGCCACCGGCTCGGCCTTCCCGAAGTCGACCCCGAAGACGTCCACCAAGTCCTCGCCTCCTCCCGCCGCTTCTACCGGGCCTTCGACCGGCTGACCACCGTGCTGGATCCGGCCCGCCACGATCGGCGCGCCCGCCTGCCCCAGCACCAGGCCGACGCGCTGGCCGCCGCCTGGGACGATGACGACCCCGAACACTCGCGTAAGCGGGACCTGCTGCAAGACATCGTCACCGCACTGTTGCTCACCCCAGTGCACTGGGCCAAAGGCCGGGGCTACCTCCGCCGCTTCCGCGGCGATGTCGGCATCGACACCACCGCCACCCGGTCTTCGCCCGCCCACCCCGCGCCCGCCGCTCCACCGGCGAACTGATCGCCTCCACCGAGATCACCGCAGGCTGGCACCACTCGGCCGGAAACAACCCACCCGAATACGGCTACAGCGCCACCCTCACCGTCGCCGCCCGCACCCGCTCGGCTCTTGGATCCTTCCCGCAACTGGCGCTCGGCCTAGTCCTCGACACCCCGCACAAACGCATCGGCATCAACGCCATCACCACCCTCAAACCCCTGACCCAACTCGGCCTCCCCACCGCCTTCGCCGTTGTCGACCGCGCCTACACCGACCAGCAACCCGCCCACTTCGCCCAACCCGCACGCGAACTCGGCTACAGGCTCGCCCTCGACTACAAAGTCGATCAACGCGGAGTGCAGGGCAGCGCCCACGGCGCCCTGCTCATCGACGGCAGCCTGGCCTGCCCGCTGACGCCCGAAAGGCTCGCGCACGCCACCGCCGGCCTGGACGACGCCGTCATCCGCAGACCATCGGAAGAACTCACCGCGTTGATCACCGCGCGAGAGCCGTACTTGCTGCGTCTCAAACAGAGCGCGAACGCCAGCGGCGCCCTCCGCTTCCAGTGCCCGGCAGCAGGCACCTCCCCGTCCCTCACCTGCCCCCGCTTCGACCGCCTCCACCAGCGCGGGCCCAGCCGATCCACCGCGGTCGACCTGACCGACGCCCGGCAGCGAGCCGCCCACCTCGCGGCCAAACCCCGCGGCCTGCCCCCACAGCCCGACCACAAGACCGGCGAACTGCCGAAGATCCGCCACCAGCACACCATCACCCTGCACCCTGGCGACCTCGGCCACCTCGACAAGTTCCGCCAGGACCTGCCCTACCTCAGCCCTTCGTGGCGGGGAACATACGCCGCTGCCAGGGCGATGACGGAGGGGCTGAACGGCCGCCTCAAGGGCCACGACCTCGACCTGAGTGACCCGAAGAACCGGCTCGCCCACGGCCGCGTCGCCCAGACCATCCTGGTGGCGTTGCTCGTCGCGGTCGCCAACGACCACTTCCTCGACGCCTGGCGCCACATCCACCAACCCCCGGCCGAGCCCGACACATCCGCCGAGATCCTTCAGATCCCCGCAGAGCACATCGACCGCTGGGCACTCGCGGGCCGGAGCAGGCCGCCGCCCGCCCCATGACCCCCAATTCAGGTCGCCTTGCCGCAGCACCCAGCCCCAGCGACGCGAACTCCAGTCCACCAGCGCCCTGACATCACCCGGGCCTTCCCGGACACCTGCTCCGCAGTTCCCAAACCGGGACGAACCCGATTCGGAAACCCCCAAAACGACAAGATCCCGCCTGATCGCGATGATCAGACGGGATCCCGTCAACTTCAGTCCAGCCGTCTCAACAACGGCCCTGGGTGGAGATGAGGGGATTCGAACCCCTGACCCCTTCGATGCGAACGAAGTGCGCTACCGGACTGCGCTACATCCCCATGGACTCGACCAGATTAGCAAACTCCCAGCAGTCCTCGCGCCATCCCGTCACTCCCCACTCAGTCCCCAACCGCCCGCCGAGGCGGCTCCGCGTACTGATCGAACAGCACATCCCCCTGCCGAGCCGCGAGGTCGATGATCTCGGCCTGCGCCTGTTCGGCTGCCAGCTCCGCCACCCGCTGCTGCTCACGCAGCCGTCGGGCGCGGTCGGCGCGGGCCTGGAGCACGCGATCGCGCCGTTCGCGGTCGACCTGCACCGCGATCCGCAGGAACGTCATATAGGCCAGCATGATGACCCCGGCGGGCGCGACGCTCCACCACGGGATCACCTTGACCGCGGCGGTGACCACCGAGGCGATCACGAGCAGGGCGGTGAAGAAGAGGAGCCGCCGGCGCCGGGCCACGATGATCGCGCGGCGCCTGGCCCGGAACTGCCGTGGATCGACCCGCTCGAACTCAGGCGCGTCCTCGTCGGCCTGCTCCACCAGATCGGCGGGCTGCTGCGAGAGGTCCGGCAACTGGTGTTCGCCGGTGTAGTACTCCTCGAGCTCCACCAGCTCGGCGAGGTTCGTCTTGTCCCTGCGCAACCACATCGGGACCAGGACACACAGCCACATAACGACAATGGCGAGGTAGAGGAGGATGCTCACGGCGACCTCCAGGCAGCACAAAAACGCCTGTGTGTTTCGGGCGTCTTCGATGTGCTCACGTCACGCACCGTAAGACCGCGTGTCACTAATTGACGAGCATTCGGTGCGGTGTGTCGCGAGATCGTCAAACCTCTTCTACTGGAGACCCGCCGTGAGCGGCTGACTCACGCGCGCGACGCCACTGTACGAGCAGCCCGCCAGGTACGTCCTCGACGGTCAACGCGTAGCAAATGTGGTCGCGCCAGGCTCCATCGATGTGAAGTTGACGACGCCGAATGCCTTCTTCCCGGAATCCCAGCTTCTCAACCACCCTGCGGCTGGCTTGATTCTCGGGGCGGATGTTCGCCTCCAGCCGGTGCAGGCCGGTGGTGAAGAAGCAGTGGTCGACGGCCATGGCGAGTGCGGTCGGGGTGATGCCCTGGCCGGCCAGCGCGCCGTCGATCCAGTAGCCCACCTGTGCGGAGCGGGCCGAGCCCCAGACGATCGCGCCGATGGTGAGCTGTCCGGCGAAGCGGCCACCGTACGTGACGACCCAGGGCAGCGCGAGGCCCTGCCTGGATTCGCGGCGCAGGGTGCCGACCATGGAGATGTACGGGCCGAGACCCGTTCTGAACAGGGGAGTCTCCGGATTACTGGGCTCCCAGGGACGCAGCCACTCGGCGTTGCGCAACCGCGTCTCTCGCCACACACGTACGTCGGCCAGCCGCAGCGGTCGCAGGCCTACCTGGCCCTCGTTGAGAACCGCCGGCCAGCCACGAAGTCGATCCACATCTCTCATCATCCCCCTATCGGGCACGATGTCGCCACGGATCAGTAGCGGTGACTCTCCGCACGTTAGGGGCGCGGGTGGTCGCCGCCGCGAATCTGGTCGACCGCGTGCTGGAGGACGGGAGCCAGTACGGCCACGCCATCCCGTACGCCTCCGGAGGATCCGGGCAGATTTACGATCAACGTGTCACCGGCCTGGCCCGCGAGACCACGGGACAGGATCGAGGTGGGCACTTTGTCGCGGTTCGCCTGCCGGATGGCCTCCGCGATGCCGGGAATCTCGCGGGTGATCACCCGGGCCGTCATCTCCGGCGTCAGATCGGTCGGCGTCAGCCCGGTCCCGCCGGTCGTCACGATCACCGCGTACCCCTGCGAAACGCCGTCACGGAGTGCGGCCTCGACCGCCTCCCCATCGGGCACCACGACGGGTCCCTCCACGGCGCACCCGGCCGCAGAAAGCAACGAAACCAGGAGTGGTCCTGATTTATCGGCGTAAATCCCGGCTGACGCGCGGTTGGACACGGTCACCACGAGCGCGCGGATCACCGCGTCCACAACCCGGTCTTGCCGCCCACCTTCTCCTCCACCCGCACATCGGTGATCACCGCGGCGGGATCGACCGCCTTGACCATGTCGATCAACGCGAGCGCCGCCACGGACACCGCCGTCAGCGCCTCCATCTCGACGCCGGTACGGTCGGCCGTCTTCACCCGGCAGGTGATGGCGACCCCCCAATCCTCGACATCGAGCGACACCTTGACCCCGTGCAGCGCGATCGGATGGCAGAGCGGGATCAGGTCGGGCGTCCGTTTGGCGCCCATGATGCCGGCGATCCTCGCCACCCCGAGCGCGTCGCCCTTGGGCACCTCACCCGACCGCAGCAGCTCCACCACCGCGGTCGACAGCAGCACCCGCCCGGTGGCCGTGGCCGAACGCGCCCCGACCTCCTTGCCGGACACATCGACCATGCGCGCCGCGCCGGTCTCGTCGAGATGGGTGAACTCCGTCAAAGCCGGATCACCTCCACAACAGCCCCGGAAGGCACCTCGGTCACGTCCTCCGGTACGACGATCAGCGCGTTGGCCGAGGCCAGCGCGGCCAGTTGGTGCGAGCCCTGTCCGCGCACCGGCGACACGGTTCCGTCGGACGACAGCACGCCGCGCAGGAACGACCGCCGCCCCGCCGGTGACCGCAACGGCGCGGCGACCTGGGCGGACAACGTTTCCAGCGGTCCCGCGGGCAGGCCGCGCATCTTCGCCAGCGCCGGCCGTACGAAAAGCATGAACGAGACGAACGACGAGACGGGGTTGCCGGGCAGCGCGAAGATCGGCACCTGGTCCTCGCCCACGACGCCGAAGCCCTGCGGCATGCCGGGCTGCATCGCGACCTTCTCGAAGTCGACCGTGCCGAGCGGCGTGAGCGCCTCCTTGACCGGCTCGTAGGCGCCCATCGAGACGCCGCCGCTGGTGACGATCGCGTCGGCGCGGACGAGCTGCGCGTCGAGCTGGTCGAGGAAGGCGGCGGGATCGTCGCCGACGGTGGCCGCGCGGAAGCCCTCGGCACCGGACTCGCGTACGGCTGCGGTCAGGGTCACGCTGTTGGAATCCCAGATCTGTCCCGGCCCGAGGGGCAGGCCGGGTTCGACCAGTTCGGCGCCGGTCGACAGCACCACGACGCGCGGACGCGGACGTACCAGGACGCGGCGGCGGCCCACCCCGGCGATGATGCCGAGCTGCGCGGGCCCGATGACCGTGCCCGGTTTGAGGACGACCTCACCGGCTTGGACGTCTTCGCCCGCCCGGCGGATGGCGTTTCCGGCAACGGCGGCGCGGTCGATCGTGACGAAGACGGTCCCGCCGTTCGTCCACTCCACCGGCACCACGGCGTCGGCGCCGGCGGGCACGGGCGCCCCTGTCATGATGCGTACGGCATGTCCGGGACCGACCGCCCGCAGCTCGCTCGATCCGGCGGCCACGTCGTCGATCACCGGCAGCGTGACCGGGACATCGACGACATCACACGCCCGTACGGCATAGCCATCCATGGCCGAGTTGTCGAACGGCGGCAGCGGCACCGGCGAGGAGACCTCTTCGGCCAGCGTCGTGCCCAGGGCCTGTTCCAGGTCGAGTTCGAGTGGCGCGAGTGGACGCACGGTGGCCAGGATCTGGGCCAGATGCGCGTCAACTGATTTCATCGAGGAACTCCCGCAACCACGGCACGAACTCAGGCGCCAGGTCGGGCCGGTCGGCCGCGAACTTCACGACCGTACGCAGATAGTCGAGTTTGTCGCCGGTGTCGTAACGGCGGCCGCGGAACAGCAGGCCATGGACCGGCCCGCCCTCCTCAGAGCCACGCGCGGCGAGCGTGCGGAGCGCGTCGGTGAGCTGGATCTCGTCGCCGCGGCCCGGCGGGGTGTTCTCAAGGACCTCGAAGACGGCTGGGTCGATCACGTAGCGGCCGATGATCGCCCAGTTGGAGGGCGCCTCGTCCACCGGCGGCTTCTCGACGAGGTCGGTCACCCGTACGACGTCCGCCTCGGAGGTGGGCTCGATCGTGGCCACGCCGTACTGCGAGACCTGCTCCTTGGGCACTTCCATCAGCGCGATCACGCTGCCGCCGTAGGTCTGGCGCACCTGGATCATGCGTTCGAGCAGCTTGTCACGGTAGTCGATGAGGTCGTCGCCGAGCAGGCAGGCGAACGGGTGGTCGCCGACGTGCTGCTTGGCGCAGAGCACCGCGTGGCCGAGCCCCTTCGGCTCGCCCTGCCGTACGTAATGCAGGGTCGCGAGGGAGGCCGGGTCGCGGACCTGGGACAGCCGATGTTCGTCGCCCTTCGCCTCCAGCGCCTCCTCCAGCTCGAAGGCCCGGTCGAAGTGGTCCTCGATCGACCGTTTGTTCTTGCCGGTGACCATGAGGAGGTCGAGGAGCCCGGCGGAGGCCGCCTCCTCGACGACATACTGGATCGCGGGCTTGTCGACGATGGGCAACATCTCCTTGGGTGTCGCCTTGGTCGCCGGAAGGAATCGGGTGCCCAGACCTGCGGCGGGCACGACGGCTTTCGTCACAGGGTCGAAGTCAGCCATGAGTAGACCCTAGTGGAGGTATCTGTGGACAAGATGAAACTGCGCCGTGAGCTGCTTTCGGCACGTGGAATTCTCTCCCCGGAACAATTGCGGGTAAACGCCGCGAAAGTTCGCGAAACGCTGCTCGATCAGCCGTGGGCGCAGATGGCCGGGCTGGTGGCCTGCTATTGGTCCACGGGGACGGAGCCGGAGACGCACGGGCTGGTGTTCGCGCTGTGGAAGCACGGCGCGACCGTGATCCTGCCCGTGTTGCGGGAGGACGACGACCTCGACTGGGCGGTCTATGACGGTCCCGACACGCTGGCGCCCGGCCGTTTCGGCATCATGGAGCCGGTCGACACCCGGCGCGGCGTCGACGCGATCCGCACGGCCGCCCTCGTGATCGTCCCCGCTCTCGCCGTGGACAGGAAGTCAGGGGTACGGCTCGGCCGCGGCGGCGGCTCCTACGACCGCGCCCTGGCCAGGGTCGGACCGAACGTCCCCACGGTCGCCCTCCTGCACGACGGCGAACTGATCGACGACGTCCCGGCCGAACCACACGATCAGCGGGTGCGATGGGCGGTTACACCCAGAGAACTCACTAGGCTTATGTGAACGAAACACACAGGAGGGGGCCAGATGACACTTGATGTCTGGCTTCTTCTGGGTGCCGCCATCGTCATCGCGGCCATCGCCTCCGTCCGCATCGCGCATCGCACCGGCCTGCCCAGCCTCCTGCTGTTCCTCGGTCTGGGCCTGATCCTGGGCGATTCCGGGGTCGGCATCCAGTTCAACAACCCTGAGCTGGCCCAGCAGATCGGCCTGAGCGCGCTGGCGGTGATCCTGGCGGAGGGCGGTCTGACCACCAACTGGAGCCATGTGCGCCGCTCGGTGCCGCTGGCCCTGATCCTGGCCACCCTGGGCGTGGCGGTCAGCATCGTGGTGGTGGCGCTGGCCGTACAGGGGCTGCTGGGGCTCGACCAGAACGCCGCGCTGATCCTCGGCGCGGTGCTGGCCTCCACCGACGCCGCCGCCGTGTTCTCGGTACTGCGGCGGCTGCCGCTACCGTCGCGCCTGGCCGGCGTACTGGAGGCGGAGTCGGGCTTCAACGACGCGCCCACGGTGATCGCGGTCATGCTGCTGAGCAGCGCCACGCACTCCTCCCCGACGATCGGCTCGTTCCTGCTGCGGACCGGGACCGAGCTGCTCATCGGCGCGGCGGTCGGCCTGGCCATCGGTCCCGCCGGCGCGTACGCCCTGCGCCGCGTCGCCCTGCCCGCCTCGGGCCTGTACCCGATCGCGGTCCTGGCGCTGACCTTCGTCTCGTACGGCGGTGCGGTGCTGCTGCACGGCTCGGGCTTCCTGGCCGTGTACCTGACGGCGCTGATCCTGGGCAATTCGCGGCTGCCGCACCGGGCGGCGACCAGGGGGTTCGCGGAAGGGGCCGCCTGGCTGGCGCAGATCGGGCTGTTCGTGATGCTCGGGCTGCTGGCCAGCCCCAAGGAACTGCCGTCGGCGATCGTGCCGGGCCTCATAGCGGGAACGGTCCTGGCGCTCGTGGCCAGGCCGCTGTCAGTGATGATCAGCGCGCAGGCGGCCCGGCTGCTGCGCCTCGGCCGGACGAACTGGCGCGAGCAGACGTTCCTGTCCTGGGCCGGCCTGCGGGGAGCGGTCCCCATCGTGCTGGCGACCATCCCATGGGCGGCCGGCGTCGAGGGCTCGAAGGAGATCTTCAACGAGGTCTTCGTGATCGTGATGGTGTTCACGCTGCTGCAGGGGCCGACACTGCCGTTCGTGGCCAGAATCCTCGGTGTGGCCACCCCCGGAGAGGCGCACGACCTGGAGGTGGAGTCGGCACCGCTGGAAGAGCTGAAGGCCGACCTGCTGCAGATCAAGGTGCCGCCCAGCTCCCGGCTGCACGGCGTCGAGATCTTCGAACTGCGTCTGCCGGCCGGGGCCGCCGTCACGCTCATCGTCCGCGACGGCAGATCGTTCGTCCCCTCGGGCACCACCCGGGTCAGGGCGGACGACCAGCTCCTCGTGGTCGCCACGGCGGCCTGCCGCGACGAGGTCGAACGCCGCATGCGGGCCGTCAGCCGCCGGGGCAAGCTGGCTGGATGGTACGGAGAACGCGGTTCGGAATAGACGTTTGACCTAATCGGTTACCATTAGCAGTCGCATCGCTCGAGTGCCAGAACTTGAAGGAGGAGCGCGTGCCGACCTACCAGTACGCCTGCAACGACTGCGGTGACCAGCTCGAGGTCGTTCAGAAATTTACCGACGATGCGCTGACCGTGTGCCCGGCCTGCCAGGGGAACCTGCGTAAGGTGTTCTCCGCCGTCGGGATCGTGTTCAAGGGTTCGGGCTTCTACCGTACGGACAACCGGGCCTCGTCGGCTGCTTCGTCCGCCTCTTCGTCGTCGTCCAACGGGAAGTCGGGCGAGAGCAAGCCCGCCGACTCGAAGCCGTCCGAGTCCGCCAAGTCGTCCGAGTCGAAGTCCACGACGTCCCCCGCCCCCGCGGCCGCATCCGCCACCACGTAGCACTCGCCGTCAGGCCCTACCCTGTGGCGCTCTGCGCTGGCCTGTCTCCCGCGGACAGTCGGTGTCGGCGCCGAGCAGGGCCGAGGCGACTCGTTCGACGAGTTGCTCCAGTTGAGGGTGAGGGCCCCAGTCTGCGACGAGCCTGCTCAAGCCCTCGGACGAGCACCGCAACATCCTCAGCGCGGCCCGCTGCCCCTCCTCCGTCAGCCGGAGCGAATCCCCGTCCGGCGACCGTTCGACGAGGCCGCGGGCTATCAGCTGGTCAGCGAAGGGACGGCCCTGCTCCCTGCTGACGTTCGCACGCTCCGCCAGGTCCGCGGCCTTGACCCAGCCCTCCCCGCCGAGCCGCGCCATGATCCAGACGCATTGCGGTGGAACGTCGGCCAATCCAGCCAAGTCGCCCAACCGGTCGTAGAAGCCCCTGCGCAGGTCTGCATCCGCCAGTCGTACGAGACCTCTCTCGACCTCCGCCAGCGATGACCGCTCCGCCGAGGTGGCCCCCATGACCTCGCCCAGGTCGGTCGCCTTGGTCGTCTGCCGGAGGCGTTGCTGCGGAATCAGCCAGCTGATCAGGAAGGCGACGAACATGACCGGCGCCGCCACCCGGAAGACGGCGGCGATCGCGTCAGCGTACACATGCAGGAAGTCAGCCACGAGCGCCGGCGGCAGCCGCTGGATGGTCGTGGGATCCTGCTGGACGCGCGCCGGATCGAAGCCCGCCGGCAGCCTGGTCGTGGCCAGCAGCGCACGCAGGTCGGAGTCGAGCCGGGCGGTGAAGACCGAGCCGAGCGTTGCGACGCCGAACGACCCGCCGATCATCCGGAAGAACGTGGCACCCGAGGTGGCCACCCCGAGATCCTTGAAGTGCACCGCGTTCTGCACGATGATCACCAGCACCTGCATGGTCATCCCCAGCCCCACGCCCAGGACCAGCAGGAACAGCCCCAGCCTCAGCAGGGTGGTGTGCTCGGTCAGCGTGGCGAGCAGGAACAACCCGACCGTGGCGACGCCCGTGCCCGCGATGGGCAGGAAGCGATATTTGCCGGTCCTGGCGATGATCTGACCGCTCACGATGGACATCGTGAACATCCCAGCCATCATCGGCAGCAGATACACCCCGGACAGAGTCGCACTCACCCCGTGAACCACCTGCAAATACAGCGGCAGGTAGACAAGGGCCCCGAACATCCCGAACCCCACCACGAACGCGACGAGCGACGACATCGAGAACGCCCTGAGCCCGAACAGCCCGAGCGGCAGAACCGGCTCAGCCGCTCGTCGTTCGGCGAACCACCACCCGGCGAGCAGGGCGACGGCCGCCACCCCGAGCCCGATGATCACCGGATCGGCCCACGGATAGATGGTGCCGCCCCAGGTGGCGATCAGGACCAGGCACGACGTGGCACCGCCGAGCAGCACGATGCCCACATAGTCGATCTTGTGTTTGGTCCGCGTACTGTCTCCGGGCAGCACGGTCGCGATCACGAACAGCGCGACCGCCCCGAGGGGCAGATTGATGTAGAAGACCCAGTGCCAGCTGAGATGGTCGACGAACAGACCGCCGAGCAACGGCCCCACGATGCTGGCGAGCGCGAAGACCCCGCCGAAGAACCCCTGGTATTTCCCCCTGTCGCGAGGCGACACGACATCGCCGACGATCGCCTGGGCCAGCACCATGAGGCCGCCGCCGCCCAGGCCCTGGATCGAGCGGAAGAGGATGAGCTCGCCCATGTTCTGGCTCAGGCCGCAGAGCGCCGATCCGATGAGGAAGATGACGATCGCCGCGAGGAACAGCCTTTTACGGCCGAACTGGTCGCCCAGCTTCCCCCAGAGCGGCGTGGAGACCGTCGAAGCGAGCAGGTAGCCCGTCACCACCCACGAAAGCTGCTCCAGGCCGCCGAGGTCGCTGACGATCCTCGGCAGAGCGGTCGACACGATCGTCTGATCGAGCGCCGCCAGCAGCATGCCGAGCATGAGCGCGACGATGATCAGGCCGAGGCCCCGTTGCCGCATGCGAAGATACTACTCTTCGCACACGTGTGCTAACGCAGTGAAGTAAGTTATCCACAGAACGCCATTCAGGCCCTGCTCCCCCTCGACCGATGCCGCTAATCTCGGCGCCATGGTCACTCGTGCAGACATCGGCGTCATCGGCGGTTCGGGCTTTTACTCCCTGCTCGACGACGCGGAGGAGATAGAGGTCGCCACCCCTTACGGGCCACCCAGCGACGTGGTCACGGTCGGGCGCATCGGCACGCGCACCGTGGCGTTCATCCCCAGACACGGGCGGGATCATCGCTTTCCACCCCATCGCATCCCCTACCGGGCCAACCTCTGGGCCTTGCGCTCACTCGGCGTCCGCCAGGTGCTCGCGCCCAGCGCCGTAGGCTCGCTCCGGATCGAGCACGGACCGGGGGCGATGGTGATCCCCGATCAGATCGTCGACCGTACGTCAGGACGAGTCCAGACGTACTACGACGTCGACGGCGCGGTCCACGTATCGTTCGCCGACCCCTACTGCCCTTCGGGCCGCTCCGTGGCCGTGACGGCCGCGCAGGCGGGCGGCTGGGACACGGTAGACGGCGGCACACTCGTGGTGATCGAGGGCCCGCGCTTCTCCACCCGGGCGGAGTCACGATGGTTCGCGGGCAACGGATGGACGGTCGTCGGCATGACCGGCTTCCCGGAGGCCGTGCTGGCACGCGAGCTGGCGCTCTGCTACACGTCGCTGTCCCTGGTGACCGACCACGACGCCGGGGTCGAGGCCGGGGAAGGCGTGACGCACGAGGAGGTGATGGAGTTCTTCGCGGGGAATGTGGCGCGGATGCGGACTCTGGTGGCTGAGGCCGTGCAGGCGCTGCCGAGCGAGCGAACGTGCGTGTGCGGGTCGGCACTCGACGGCATCAAGCTCCCGTTCGAACTGCCGTGACCGGAAACGGCACGGACGCCGCCGCTGCCGGGGTCGGGTGGACGCGGCTCGCGCGTCGCCAACCGCCCGGACCGCCTGGACAGGCTGGACGGCCTGGCCGGCTCGGCCCGCTTGGGCGGCTCGGGCGTCGTCGCCGACTGGTCGCCGCAGCCGTCGCAGGCTTCGGCGTCCTATCCGCCTATATCGCCCTACGCCCCACCCACACCCCCTCAGTACTGGTCGCGACCCACGACCTCTCCCCCGGCGTCCTCAAGCCCGGCGACCTCCGCCCAGCCGCCCTCAACCCACCCCCGTCCGGCGCGGTCCGTTCGGGCGCCATCGGCCGCGTGCTGGCCGGTGCCATGCGCCGAGGCGAGCCCCTAACCGACGTACGCCTGCTCCACTCGCTCCCCCTGCCACCCGGCACGGTGGCCACTCCAGTACGCCTCGCCGACCCCGACACGGCCCAGCTGATCGCCCCGGGCTCGACGATCGGCGTCCTGGCGGCCTGGGAAGGCCAGCCGGCCCAACTGATAGCCGACGACGTCACCGTAGTGACCATCCCCAAGGCCGACGACGACCACGGCGCCCTGATCGTCCTGGCCACCACCCCGTCCCAAGCAACCCAGCTGGCCGCCGCCCAGGCAGGCGGCCGGCTGTCCATCACCATCAAGCCTCACCCGCAGTAACCGTTCAACTACACTTTCGGATCATGAGTGGATTCAAGAAGTTCCTCATGCAGGGGAACGTCATCGACCTGGCCGTAGCAGTGGTCATCGGCGCGGCCTTCAATGCCATCGTCAACTCGTTCGTGACCCACCTGCTCACGCCACTGATCTCCGCCTTCGGCGGGCTGCCCGACTTCTCAACCCTGAAGTTCACCGTCGGCCGTTCCAACTTCATGTACGGCGAGTTCATCAATGCCGTGATCTCGTTCCTGATGATCGCGGCGGTCGTCTACTTCCTGGTCGTCAGGCCGTACACCCACTTCAAGGACCGTGCCGCCACCAGAGAGGAGATCACCCATCGGAGCTGCCCCGAGTGCCTGTCCGAGATCCCAAACGCCGCCACTCGCTGCGCCCACTGCTGCGCCGAGGTCGCCCCCGTCTAAAGAACCGAGTCCATCTTCGGGTCGTACTCCCAATGCCACGGCTCGAACGGACTGCTGTACGCCCAGGACGGATGGAACCACCCATACTTCTTGGAGTTGGTCTCCATCCACACGAACTCCACCGACCGGAACCGCTCCACCCCGCCACAAAGGTCAACGGCCAGCCCGAGACCGTGGTTGCTCCGCCCCGGCACCGCCGCGAACCCCGGCCGCCGATAGTAAACCGACTGCTGCTCAGCCAGGTTGCGGTACGCGTCAGTCACGCACATCTGCTTACCGAACCGCCGCCGGTAGGCCTCATTCAAGCTGACGAAGGCGATCGTCGCATCAGCCCTGAGGCTCATTCCCTTCTGCTGCAACGGACACAACATCGCCTTCGGGATCAACCCATTCGGATACGAGTTAGCTGTAGCCGCCCGCAAGGGATTGCACCCCAGCGCCGCCCGCCCCACCTTGTCGACCTTGATGCCCAACTTCACCAGCGCCGCGGTCAACGACTTCACGATCTTGTCGGACCGCTGCCTGAGCGTGTCGATCTCTGCCGCCATCTGCGCCTCAGCCAGCAGATTCGACGCCCGCAGCTCCTGCGCCTCGCCGGCCAGCCGCTCGGTCTCCTTGTAGAGCGTGCTGGTCTGCTCCACCACCTGCTGCCGATTCGCCACGATATGAGCGGTGCTGGTCATGGCCCGCAACGTCCCCGCATCAGCATCACCAGACAGGAACGGCGCAATCCCATCGCCCCCGACCGGCTGCTCGTACAGCAACTCAGCCATCTGTGACACCGGCTGCCGAATCACGGCAAGCTTCCTCTCCGCCTCCTGCAGGGCGTTCAGCTTGCCCGTCAGCGTCTTCTCAGAGGTGGCGATGTCGTTACGACGCTTCTCCAGCGCCTTGGTCGCGTCCTCGAGCTCCTTGGCCGACTTCTCGGCCTCCTTACGGAGCTCAGTAAGACCCGCCGGATCCCGCCGATCAGCGTGCGCAGGAGCGGCCACAGGCAGCCCGAACAGGGAAGTCATGGCCATGACAACCGCGATCAGACCCGCTGACCGAGGGGATGGCACTGTCGACTCCTCCGTTTGCAACTCTGTTACCAGTGTCCGGCACGCACGTTACTACAGCCCCTGGAGTGCCCGGACCGAACTCTGAAGAGCTGTTATGACGTGTAAGAACCACTTTGTACGCCCACCACCCCTCCCGCCTGCCTTCATACGCTTGTCACGGGGACATCTCAGACAGAAACGCCCACCCCTACGGCAGGCCCATCTGAACGGACATTCAACCCATTCAGCGGGCGCCGGGGCGCATGATCGACTGTGGGGCGCCCACGGGACCACGTTCTACATCCAGACAGACGCTGAGACGGTCAGCCAGGCAGACAAATGCCGCACAACTCACAGTCGCATCAACGCACACTCGGCTTCATGAGTACGCCTCATAGACGGCAGCCGAGCCCGCATCCACACGGCAGCACGGACCATATCGCGGACGCCTCCACGAGCCATGCACCACGCGAACGACATCCCATCTCGGCAGACATCCCAGACAACGACTCCGTGTACGCCAGCAGCTATACACGACCACCGACACCCACACCAGCGTCATACCGGGGCCTCCGAAGCGCCACTACACCCAGACCCGACAAGCACCATCCACAGCGAACACATCAAGCAGGCCACCCCTCCCACACGTCCGCCTCTCCTCCCTCACTCACCTCCTCCCCTTCATCCACCTCCCGCCCGGGCCGCCGCTTATGTTCGCGACACACATCCCAAAGCCACGTATCCACCCACTCCCCCGCACACGCCCGCTCCTTATGCACAGGCTCGGCCGCACGCCGTTCCACAACAACAGGCGCAGAAGGCACCACCACTTCCGCCTGCTTCGCCGGCTCCGGCGCGGGTGCGACAACCCGCACAATCTCTGGCACCACCCCCTCGTACCACCGTTCAGGCCGAGCAGGCGCAGGCACCAAAACCGGCTCAAACGCCATCCGAGCCACGACATCAACCCGCATCCCCTGCTGCGCCACCGCCCGCTCGTACCCGGTCAACTCCCCCACCAACAACCCCCCAGCGAGGATCCCCGGCGCCGACACAGCCGCAATCAACACAACAGGCCGCCTACGCACCTGACTACGTCGCCTTCTGGTCACAGACCGACGCTATCCACGCGGGACGAGCAACAATCTGATCGCTTGCCATGCCTTTACTGCAGCTCAGAGCACCCATGACCCACCCCACCAAACTCACCTCCGCCCGACGTCCCACGCACTGCCGTAGTTTCGCTAGGCTTACGGAGTCCGCCTCCGTAGCTCAGGGGATAGAGCACCGCTCTCCTAAAGCGGGTGCCGCAGGTTCGAATCCTGCCGGGGGCACCAATCACGACCAGCAGAGATATGCCCCTGACCAGCGGGAACGCCAGTCAGGGGCTTTGTTGTGTGTCCGGCTGTGTCCGGCTGTCACCGATCGTTTGCGGCTGGTCTTCCCCAATGCCTCCCCACGCGATCACCCGTCAAGGGCATCGGAGATCCGGCGCTTGGCGGCCTGGTCTTGGCCGACGATGCACTTCGCGTAGATCCGCAACAGCACGTCAACGCTGTGGCCGGCCCACTCGGCGACTTGAGGCGCGGGAACGCCGGCATTGAGCCAGGTGGACACGCAGGCGTGGCGCAGATCGTACGGTCGGCCGGCCAGCGGAGAGGCGAACTCCTTCTCTGTCAGGGCAGCTTCTCGGGCGGCCTTCCATGCGCGCCGGTAGGTGATGAACGGCAACTCACCTCCCTGCACCCCGTAGAACAGTCGTTCCCCAGGGCCGTCGCTGAACTCTGCCAGATGGGCACGGAGGATTTTGACCAGCGGTGGTGAGATGGGCACAGGCCGGATGTGCCCTTCGGCACGGTGTTTGAGCGCGCGTTCCTCGCGTGCCGTACCGGTGTCGGTCCAGGCTCGCCCGGCATACGGCGCAGCTTTGCGCAAGTGCAGTTCTCCCCACGCGTCGGCGGGTTCTTCAAGCTTGCCGGTCTCCGGATTTTTGACCAGAGGCGGGAGTGTGACGTTGTCATGGCGCAGGTTGATGGCTTCTTCCGGACGTAGAGCCGCGTAGTACATGAGCCCGAAGAAGGCAACGAGTCGTTTGCCGCTCGGCCTCTGTGCTTCCACAGCGGCGAGCAACGCCTTGGCCTGTGCGTGGTTGACGACACTTCGCCGGTCTACCTCGTATGCGCTGACGGGCGGTTTCCATTTGAGGGTCTTGAGTGGATTTTCTGGGAGCAGTTTCAGCTCTACGGCGTAATCGAGAGCGTTGGAGAGCAGCATTCGATGCTTGCGGACGGTATTGGCGGCGGCGCGGTTGCCGTTCACGAGCGAGGTTGCCGAGTCGAGAAGGTCGCGCACGAGTCCGACGTCATCGGTAAGCGCGGAAACGGACTTGGTGTTGTTGGCAAGCCAGCGTAATGCGGCGGCGGCTTCCTCGGGTGCCTCGTTGCGCTGTTTGGTGTTGTAACCCCAGCGGTGCATCACCCCGCGGAGCACGCCGTCTTCAGGCTTGCCGCGCGTCGTGGTGTACATCGCGGGTGTAGCTGCTGTGAGAGCGCGCGCGATGTCTTGGCGGTATTTCGCGGCAGCTCCCTTCCACTTCATATCCACGAATTTGCCGGCGAAGTCGTACCAGCTCATCTCAGGCCGTTCAGTGCGGTTCCAACTCACGGGCTCGCCAGTGAGCAGACTAAACGGCTCTCCGTCGCGGGCAGCGGTAAGCAGCTTGCTTCGATAGGCATCCGCCTGAGCGCTCTTTTGAAAGGTCTTACGACAGCGCTTGTCGGCGGTGAGCCACTCAACCCGATAAGAGGTGACCTTGCCAGCCGCGTTCTTGCGGGCCTCGGTCTTGAACACTCGTACGTCGTAGGTGGTGTTCTTCATTAGGCGGCGTCCTGTCGGGCGTTCAGCCAGTTGTCGAGGTCGGTGCGGCGGATGCGTAGGTCGCCGTTGGGCAGCTTGATGCAGCGTGGGGCGCGGCCTTTCTGTCGCCAGTCGTAGAAGGTGGATCGGGAGATCTGGAGTTCGGTGCAGAGTTCGGGGAGGGTGAGCATTGTGTGCAGGCGGGTGACGGTAGCGGCCATCTGGCGCGGTCCTTCCGGGCGTGCAGATCGGTGCGGGAATGGGTGGCCTCGGCGGTGTGCCGGGCGGCTGTCGCCGAGGCCGTTGCGGTGCAGCGGGCGCGGTTGTGCGGGGGTATCCGTCCCATCCGTCCCAAGCTCATTTCCGCAGGTCAAGCCTGGGACGGGTAGAAGGGGTGGGACGGGTCAACCCGTCCCAGGTATGCTTTCCGTCCCGCGCTGACCTGCGCTGACGAGGTTGGGACGGTTGGGACGGATACCCCGCTCGAATGGCACGACATCGCCCTCGGGAAGGGGGTCAAGGGCGGGGCAGTAGCGTGCCCAGGCGTCCGCGAAGTCGGCGCGCTGGTAGCCCTTGGCCTGTCCGGCGGGGAAACGGATGTTGGCTGAGCGGATGTCGTACTCGCTGAGCATGACGCCGAGCTTTCGCGGGGTCAGGCCCGTTGCTCCGTGTTCGGCCCATCCTCCTTCTGGGTCGGCTTTGAGCCGTTCGAGCAGGACAGCGGTGGGCAGGGCGGTATCGGCGCCGAACGCGGTGCGGCAGTCGGACAGCAGGCGTAGCCCTGCGGAGGGGCGGCCGTTGTCGTCGGCTTCGGCAGTCAGGGCGATGGCGGCGGCGCGGGCGCGGTCGGGCCAGGTGCCGCCGGCGTGGTCGGCGATGATAACCAGGGGTTCCCAGGTGTCGGCGGCGCGGTCTTCGACGGGCATGGCGGGTTCGGATTCCTCCAACACGTGCAGGTCTTCGCGGAGCCACTGGTTAAGCGCGGCGGCCAGGTCACGCAGTGGGGTGCGGTCGCGGCGGTGGCGGTAGGGCGCGGCGGTCTCGCCGGGGGCGCGTCGGCGCATGCGGACGATGACGGCGCGGTCTTCGATGGTGTCGGGCATGGTGCCGATGCCGGCGAGTGCGGCCATCGCGAAGGTCGGGATGGACAAGACGGTGTTGCTGTTGGCGTCGTAGCGTTTGGCCGGCCGGTTGCGTTGGTGGCCAGCGTTGAGCAGGCCGCGTAGGTCTTCGTTGCCGTCCGCTTTGGGACCGAAGATGGTGTCAGCTTCGTCTACCAGGATGGTGGGCGGATCGGCGGTGATGGAGCGGTAGACCGCCGCAGAGCTGGAGTTGACGGTGATGAACGGGTTGTGGCAGGTGGCCTCCACGATGTCGAGCAGCCGGGACTTGCCGCATCGCTTTTCCGGGCCGCGGATGACCAGGCGCGGAGCGTGTGCCATGGCGGGTTGGGCGTGGCTGGTGGCAATCCACAGGGTGACGGCGTCGGCGGCCTGGTCGGTGGGCAGGATGACGTAGCGGGTCAGGGCGGCGCGGAGCTGGTCGAGCAGGGCGGCGCCGGTGGGCGGATGCGGTTGGGTCATGGTGTCTCCCAGGTGGGTCGGGTTCATGCGGCGCGTATGCCGGCCTCGATGCCGTAGCCGATGACGGCGGCCAACGCGTGAGGCGGGCGCGGGTCGCGGCTGTGGCTGTTGGCGGTCTCAGCGGCGGCTTGCAGGGCGCGTTCGACGAGCTCGCGGGGAAGCGCGCCGCGGGCGATGAGCTTGCCGAGTTTCCAGGCGGCCAGGTTCAACGCGCGGTTGCGGCCTCCGTCCGGCGCGGCGGTCACCCGCTCGACTTCACCGGTCAGGGCTTTCCGGCCGTAAGTGGACAGCCGCCGGGCGGGCAGGCCGGCCAGCAGTTCGGCGACCGGCGTTGTCGAGGCGGGTTGCGGCGGGGGCGGGGTGAGCGCGGTGGTCAGCCAGTCGGGTAGCGGGGCGGGTGGCCGGTCGCGGGTGAGGGTGTAGGGGCCGGTGCCGTCGCGGGCGGCCACGTAGCTGCCGGGGCCGACGACGTAGCCGCCGCGTGCGCGCGTGTCAATGAGCCAGCCCAACCCGTTGCCGCGCGACCCGGAGGTGTTGCCCAGGTGCAGGCCGGGCGGGGCGATGAAGTACAGATGCAGGCCACCGCGGCGAGTGGTCACGGCGCGGGTGTCGTCGGGGTAGGGCCGGCCGTGGTCGGCGCACAGATGGCGGAAGACCTGCTCACCGGATGCGACGCCACGTGCAGCCCATGCGGCGGGCGGCTGCTCGCCGACTTTGGGCAGGTCCAAGTCGATGACGAGCAGGTTGGACGGGCCGCACGCGATGCCGACATTGAAGGGGGCGCGTCGCCACCAGGCGGTCAGCCGGTCGAGGTTGGTGGTGGCGTTGTGCTCCCAGTCAGTGAAGCCGCGGGCGGGGTACTTGCCGCGGGGGGTGAGCGGGAAGACGTGCCAGCCGCGCCGGGCGGCGTAGGCGGCGGTGAGCAGGTTAGTCATGATGAACCCTCTCGTTTGGGCAGGTCACAGGCTTGATCGGGACGGGCTTCCCCCAACTGGTGGCCTTGTCGGATGGCTGGCATGGCCACCAGTTGGGGGATGGCAGGTCAGGCAGCTTGGTCGAACAGACCGAGCTGATAGGGGCGGCGGCGAGCTCGCGTAAGCCGGTCAACGACTTTGCTGCGCCAACGCAGGGCGGCCTTGGGGCAGTTGGCGCAGTTCTTGTGCACGCCCGCGCACTCGGGAAAGCGGGGGTAGCCGCGGTGCCGTTCGCCATCTGACCAGGCTTGGGAGTCGGCTGAGCTGAGGTCGGCGCCGTACAGGTCCAGCCCGTCAGCTTTGACGCCAAACCCGTGGGTATTGCGCAGCCCACGGTCGGCCAGGGTGCCGACGATCTCGGCAATCTCGCCAGTGTGCTGGCGCCGGCAGACGCTGCCGAGGCCCACGCGCGGCAGCGTGCACAGGTCAACGCCGGCGTCGGCATACATGCCCACGATCGCGAGATAGTGCCTGAGCAGCCATCCCTGGACCACGGGAATCAGACGCCCTTTGAGCTCTGTGGGCAGCAGGTCGCGCAGTTCGAGGTAGTTGGCCACAGTCCATGTCTGGTGCTTGTGGACCGCATCGTCTAACGGCTCGTCAGGGCCGTCTGGCGGGATGCCGCGGGCAGCACGGGTACCGTGGAAAAACCTCGGGTCGGTGCGGTTGAGGTGCTGGTTCTTGCCGTAGATGATCGGGGGCTCACACATCCAGTCCATCGGGGCCACGAAGTCGGGCATCCCGATATCGCGGGCGTACCAGCAGACGAGTTCGGCGTACTCGGCGGGCGTGATGGTCCACTGGCCGTGCATTTTGATCTCGGTGAAGCCGCCGGAGTCGAGCGCCCACCGGCCCACCGCACGCGGTAGCGTCTTGCGGTTGCGTAGGCGGCGGGAGGAGACGAACAGCGGCACCTCCTGGAAACGCTCGTCAGCCAGCCAATGCGGGTGGTGTGTGCCGAGGTAGAACACCGCAGGCGCGTTGTGATGGCGGCCTTCAACGGCTTGCATGTAGCCCTCCTTCCGGGTGGCGGTCAGCCGTCGTGTATGCCGGCGGAGACGACGCGTCGTGTGGACCTGGTGATGCGTCGTTCTCAGCTGGAGGCGACGCGTCGCTTTCGGCCGCAGGCGACGGGACAGGGCTGCCGGCGAAGACGGCCCACGCTCGGCTGACGGCACCAGAGCCGGGGAACAGGTCGTCGAAGCTGTCGCCGGGAGTGGCGCTGAGCAGGTCGAACAGCCACCGGCAGAACGCGGCAGGTTTGGCGCCGATGACCCTGCCGGGCAACGTGGTCATGGCTGAGACCCCATGCACGAGGGAGTCCACCCGTCGCGTCGTGCAGGACCTACGCGACAGGTCAGAGGGGCGCCCCTGGGTGTAGATGACCGGTTCCCACGCGCTGAGCGGCCACTTGCTGGGGGTGGGACGCTCGCCGCGGTGCCAGGCCGCCACCCGCACATCCGGCGGGCACAGCGCCAGCACCGCGGGCAGGGCGGTGGCAGAGGTGGACAGCGCCCACCCGTCGTAGGTCATCAGGTGGCGAATCAGCTCCTGGTGGTTGACTTCGCCGGCGTAGTCACGGTGTCCGCGATACAGGCGCGCGTTGCCCGGATAGGGCGGGTCGGCGTAGGCCAGCCGTAGCGGCTGGCCAACCGCTACGCCTTGGCCGCCGGCGCCCACAGTGCGGGTGAAGCGGTGGCGCGCCTGTCGGCAACGCACCGAACAGCACACCGCATCCCGCCTGACCGCGGCGGGGATCGGGCCAGAGCACCAAGCGCAGACCCGTTGCCCGCCGTTGTCAGAAGGCGAGGCGTCGAGTTGCGCCGTGGTGGAACGCGACGCCTTGTGTAGAGCGGCCGCCGTACACGACGCGTCGGGCTCGACGTCGCAGGCGACGTGTCGCGTTGCGCCGGCGGCACGCGACACGTCGCGGTTGATTGGAATGGGCGTCGTGGTTGCGGTCATGTCGCCTCCGGGTGCGCCTCGGCGGGCTGGTCGGGCAGGTGGCCCCAATGGGTGCCGAGGATGTCGGCGTCGGCCACGATCGGTACGCCCTGGAAGGTGGTCGTCATGGCCTGCCGAAGCGCGTTGCACAGGCGTTCGGCGTCGCGGGCGGGGGCCTGGATGATGACCTCGTCATGCACGAACAGCCACAGCTTGGCCTCGGGGTGGGTGGTGGCGAAGGTGTAGACGGCGGCCAGTAGCAGGTCACGGGCGGTGGATTGCACCATGTAGTTGCCGTTGGCGTAGCCGCGGGCCGGGTCGGCGGGGATGCGTCGGCCGCTCGGCGTGGTCACCGTCTTCTGGTCGGCCAGGCGTTTGGTGTAGGCGATCACGCGCGGGTAGGTGGACTGCCAACGGTCGATGACCTGCCGGGCCACCTCCGGTGTGACGCCGGTCTGACCGGCCAGTGCAGTAGCGCCACCGCCGTACAGGGTGCCGAAGGTACAGCGCTTGGAGATGGTGCGCTGTTCGGGCGTGTAGCCGTCGCCGTACATCAGGGCGGCGGTGGCGTCGTGAATGTCGGTTCCGGATGCGATCACCCGTTTCAGGGTCGGGTCGCCGGACAGGGCTGCGGCCACCCGGACCTCTACTTGGGAGAAGTCGCAGGAGATGAGCACGTGGCCGGGATCGGCGCGGAAGCAGTGCCGTAGCCGCGGGTCGTGTTTCTTGAGTGTCTGCAACGCCGGGCCGGTGACGCTCATGCGGGCGGTCTTGGCGCGCAGGGTGTTGATTTGCGGGTGCACGCGGCCGGCGGGGTCGGCGGCACGCAGGAACGCGGTCAGGTTGGCGATCAGGTTGGAGGTGGCGGCCATCACCCGCCGGGCGGCCAACAGCTCACGCACCTGCTCGGGCAGCGCGCCAGCGTGCTGGTCGGTCAGGGTGGTGAGGGTGTCGGCGGTGACCTTCAGTCGGCCGGTCGGGGTGCGCGGCAGATCGGCAGCGCTGACGCGGGCCTCGGTGAGGTGGTCGTCCAGCCAGGCGGCGAAGCGGGGTGAGTTGCCGGGGAAGCCGAGGGCCTGTTGGATGCGGGTCTCGGCGGTGTGGTGTTCGCGCTGGATTTGGTCGAGTAGGGCGGTGGTG
Organism: Nonomuraea sp. NPDC026600; assembly: GCF_040638335.1. NCBI lineage: Bacteria > Bacillati > Actinomycetota > Actinomycetes > Streptosporangiales > Streptosporangiaceae > Nonomuraea > Nonomuraea sp. NPDC026600. The sequence goes on along the minus strand of NZ_JBEZYD010000021.1, from coordinate 15,978 downwards.
TAGGGGCGGTCCAGCAGCAGGCCGCGGATGGTGATGGCGGTGGCGCGGGCGGCCAACCACTGTTCCATGCGCACGAGGTGGGTGAAGTCGAGGCAGTGCCGTAGCAGCACCGGCAGCAGTCGGCGCACGTAGACGGCGTCCAGCCCGGCGTAGACGACGTATGCCTCTTCGGAGGTGGGCAGGTGGTTCCATCCCCAGGTGCACCAGGTGTTGCCGGCGCGGTGTCCGGTCGGGGCCAGGGCGCGCATCCGGGCGTGCAACGCGGCCTCGGCGTGCTTCAGGCCGTCGTCCAGGTGGCGGCCGGTCAGCTCTTTGAGCCCGTGGCCGGCGCGTTCGTCGGGGTCGATCAGCTTGGAGATCAGGTGTGTGTCGATGACGCGCTGCCCGAGCGCGATGCCGAACGCAGCCCAGATGGCCAGCGGGTCGTAGGTAGTGTGGGTGACGAACCGGCGTGCGGGGTCGGCCAGCGTCGCCCGGATCGCGGCATGCTGGGTGGGGTCGGTCGGGTCCAGGACCCACGCCTGATCGGGTGAGCCGAACTGGACCAACCGGACCGTGAACGCCGGGTCGAACTGGCGCGGTCCTTTGTCGTCGATGGCGCTGGTCTCCACGTCCAGCCCCAGCATCGGTTCGGCGGCGGTGAACCGGGCGAACGCGGCCGGCTCGAACCCGGCGGGGCTGTGGACGGTCATGCGGTGCCCGGCGTGCTCGCGCACGTAGCAGCCGTCCGGGGTGACCGTGGCGGGCGCCGCGGGGGCGGTGAGTGTGGTGGTCATCGGGTCTCCGTGGGGTGGCAGCGCGGGCAGGTCCACAGCACCGGGGCGGCGGCGGGCAGCACGGTCGGGCGGTGGCAGGCCGGGCAGGTGGGCGGTCTCGGGGCGGGCAGCGCGGCGGCCAGCCAGCCGTAGCCGTCACCGATCAGCGCGGCGTCGCTGGCGGCTGGGTCCGCGGCGGTGCAGCGCACGCCCGACGCCACCGCGGCGGCGTCGTCGGGCGCGACGACGAACAGCGACGCCTGGGTGGCGCCGGGTTCGGCGGTCAGGGTGGTTCGCGGCATGGAACACAGGTCCTTTCAGGGAGCGGGTGCGCCTCAGCGCGACGACGGCGGGTGAGAGCAGGCCGCGTCGCCCCGAGGCGCCAGGAACCGGGAGGGTCAGAACGGCGGCTCGTCGCCGTTGCCGTTCCACCCGCCACCGCGCGCCCCGACTGCGGCGGGGGTGGCGCTGGCCCACGGGTCGTCAAACCCGCCTGCCGGCGCGCCGCCGTTGGTGGCGTTGCCGTTGTGGTTGGCCTGACCGTTGCCGCGGGCGGCCTTGACGGGCCGGGCGTTGGCGAACCGGAGTGAGGGGCCGATCTCGTCTACGGTCATCTCCATGACGGTGCGCTTGTCGCCGTCGGTGGTCTCGAACGTGCGCTGACGCAGCCGGCCGGAGGCGATCACGCGTGAGCCCTTGGTGAGCGATTCGGCGACGTGCTCGCCGAGGTCGCGCCACGCCGAGCAGCGCATGAACAGGACTTCGCCGTCCTGCCACTGCTCAACCTGCTTGTTGTAGGTGCGGGCGGCGGAGGCGATGGTGAAGCTCGTCACCGACAGGCCGCTCTGGGTGACGTGCGGTTCGGGGTCGGCGGTCAGGTTGCCGATGATGGTGATGGTGGTCTCGCCGGACATAGCGGGTTTCCTTCCGGGTTTCAGCGGGCGGTGAGGCGGGCGGACAGGTGGGCTGCGCTCGCGGTGACGAACGTGAACCCGTTGCTGGTCGGCCGGAACCGGTCCAGCAGGATGCGGCGGGTGGTCCCGCGCATGTCGTGGGTGGTGCCGTGCGCGTCCGGGTCGGCTAGGTCGATGAGGCGCTGCACTTCGTGGGAGTTGGTCAGGGTCGTACAGATGGCGTGCTGGCCGTCGATGGCGTCGATCAGGACGGTCCGGCCTCGGGCGCGCGTGTCGGCCCAGAGGCTTCCGGGGATGACGGCGTCAAGGCCATAGATCTTTTTGGGCATGGCGGAGCGATCCTTTTCAGATCGTGAGATTGGGTGTGCGGGCGGGTGTCGGCGCGTACCGTCAGGCGTATGGCTGAGGAGAGCTACGCCGGTGACGACCTGGCGGCGTGGGAGTGGTCGGTGAACGTGCTGCGCGGGGGTCCGCGTGAGGATGCGAGCGACGCGCGGCAGGCGCGGGAGGCGACCGCGAATCTGTGCTCGGCGTGGGGCGGCTGGATGGACATGCCCGAGCCGATTTCCAACATCGTGCAGAGCGCGGTCGAAACCGGCTATGTGCAAGCGCTGGCCGATGTCCGGGATGGGCGGGTGTCCGGCCTCGGGGCGTTGGAGGAATGAGGCGCAGGGGTCAGCGGGCGCCGTCGCGGTGCAGCCGTCGCAGGTAGTTGTACAGGCGCCGACCGATGCGCAGGCGTAGGCCGGTGCCGTCGCAGGGGCGGCACCAGCGTTTGACGCGCCCGTTCGGCTTGAGCGTCTTGCCGTGCCCCTTGCAGCGGCGGCAGCAGCCGAACGGGTCGGCGGCGCAGGCGGCGGCGTAGCCGAGCAGCCACAGCAGGGCCAGTGCGACGGCGACGGCCGGGATCGGGGTTGCGACGGGGGTCGCGAGGTGGGTGGTCGCGGTCGCGGCCAGAGGGGTCATGGCAGGTCTCCAGAGCCGGTTTCAGGGCGTGGGAAGCCAAGCCCGCTACCCGCGACCTGCGGATATTCGGGCTGGTCAGACGGTATTTAGGCGGTCGCGGGGCGGGTCGCGCCACCGCGACCGGTCGCGGGAGTTCCGCGACCCGGCGAACCCTCGGAGCGGGGGTCCACCGGGCGCGCGGGCGGGCTATTCGGCGCCGTTTTGGCGGCGGTCGATGGCGGCGGTGATGGCCGTCTTCTTGGCTCCCTTGAGTGCCTTGCCGTCGCGCTTGACGTCCACGCTCGGCACGCCGAGGGCGCGAAGCTGAGCGGAGATGGCGTCGGCAGTCAGGTCGGCGTAGTGCTCGGGGATGCGCTCGGCCAGCCGGGCGGCCAGCACCGTCCAGGGATGGCCGGTCTCACTGCCGCCCTGGAAGACCGACAGGGCGTCGGCCAGCACGTCGCGCGTTTCGCGGGTCATGGTCTGGCCGGCGGCGTAGCCGGTCAGCGTCCCGGCGCGCTCGCGCAGGGCGCGGGCGGTGGTCAGGATCTTCTCGGCGTCGGCGGCGTCGGCCAGGTAGGTGCGCACGGTCGGGGTGTCGTCGGAGGCGCCGTACAGGTAGCCGACCCCGCGATACTGCTTGCCGATCGGCAGGGAGGAGGCGTCGAACCCCTCGGAGTAGGCGTCACCGCCGAGGATGGCGTCGGAGACGTTGCGGTTGCCGCACTTGAGCGCGAAGCGCACGGCGTGGTTGTCGCGGTAGCGGTTGAACAACCGCTGCACGTCGCCGGCGCCGACCCCGCCGGGCTTCTGGCTACTGGACAGGATGATGACGCCGGCGGACGGGCCAACCGCCATGATGAACGACAGCAGGGAGGCGATCTCCTTGTTCGTCTCCTGGTCGTCCAGCTCGTAGTAGACCTGGAACTCCTCCATGACCAGGACCCACACCCGCAGGTTCGCGTACTTGCGCGACAGTTCCTCGGTCAGCTTGCCGTCCGGGCATTCGGTGACGGGCAGCGTGGAAAGGAACTGGTTGACCTGCTGAATGTGCGCCTTGATCTCCCGCAGCGCGTCGAGCAGCATCTCGACCGGGTCGCCGTCGCGGTTGGGCATGGTGCCGAAGATGATGCGGTGCGCGATCAGCGCGAACTTGCGCCAGTCCGGGCTGTCCTTACCATCGACCACGGTAAGCCTTACGTACGGGTCCATGGCCGCGTACAGGGCCAGCAGTCGGGCCGCGAACGTCTTGCCCTTACGCGGCTGCGCGCCGACCAGAATCGAGATCCACAACAGCAGCAGCATCACCTTGCGTCCGCGCTCGTCCAGCCCGAACGGGGCGGGCTGCCAGATGTTGCGCGCCTTGCCGTCTAGCAGCGGTGTCCGGCCGGCGGGGATGGCCAGGGGGTCGCGGTCGGCCACGAACAGCATGTGCCGCCGGTTGGAGGTGGCGTCGCGGGTCAGGTAGACCTGCTGGACGGTGACGTCCAGGCCGGAGGCGATGGAGCCGCGGGCCTTGACCGCATCCTCGAACGTTCTGCCGTAGGGCAGGTCCACCAGCACCTCCGAGCCGGTCCCGGCGTTGTCGCGCGACATCCGAGAGCCGAACTTGACCTGCTGATTGGGCTTGTCCGGGTGACCGAGGCCGGCGGCGTAGTACGCCCGGAGCACGACATCGCTGTTGAGCAGCCGGTAGCGGTTGCTGACCACGGCGGTCGGGATGATCTGTCGGCCGGCCGGACGCCCGTAGCGGGCCAGCGCCGGCACCAGGACGACGGCTGTACCCGCCCACCACAGGGGGGCCAGGTCGGCGCCCATGGCGATCAGAATGACGATGCCGAGGGCGATGATCTGGAAGAACAGGGCGATGCCGCGCCACCGGCGGGTGGCCTTGCCCTCCCGGTGCAGCTTGAGCCACATCGCCGGGTCGTTGTCACTGGCGCTGTTCTGCAACAGCGTGTACTGCTCGATGACCCACCACCATCTGAATTGCCGGCCGATCAGCCGGAACACGCCGACGATCGCCCACCACAGCGCTTGGAGGGTGTACCAGGGGGCGCGGGCGGCGTGGAAACCGGCCACGTACGCCACCTGACCCGCCGTCCTGCGGACGGTGCCGGGCAGGCTGCCCCGACGCAGACCGGGCGGGATGATCGGGCGGCGCTTGTCGCCCTGCTCGGACTCCAGCAGGACGGGCGCGGGCGGGTCCACCGGCACCGGCGCCGAGGTGGCACCGGCGTCGGTCTCGTCCGAGGGCTCGTCCAACTCGACCTCGTAGGAGGTGTCATGGACGGCCCGTAGCGGGTCATCGTGCAGGCCGGGGGTGGGCGGCGGCAGCGTCCCGTACGGCAGCAGGTCAGCGGCCGCCGTGTCCAGGTCCACCACCTGCGCGCCCTGCCCGAGGTCGGCGCCGGGGCCGACCTCGGAGTCGGTGTCGACCTCGGGCGGCGGGTCGGTGAGGGTGTCGAAGTCGGTCGGGCGGTCGGTCATGATGAAGACACCTCGGATGCTCCTTGGGCGACGGGGTGGCAGGGCACGGCTTCGGTTTGGCGACTGGGGGCCGTGTCCTGCTCGGGGCCGCGCCGATGGGCGGCCATGCGGGTGTGGATGCGGGCGCGGTCGGCCGGGCCGGTGATGAGCATCCGCAGGTAGATGACCACCGGTATGGCCAGGCAGAGCAGGCTGACGATGAGCATGAACGTGAGAGTGAACACGGGCGTGCCTCCTTTCACGCGGCGCCGGCGCGAACCAGCGCCGGCAGCCGCGGGTGACGGGCGGACAGGTGCTCATGCAGGATCCGGTCGGCCTGCTCGGCGTCGCCGGCGACGGTGGCCAGCGCGGTCATGGCCGCGATGACGACGTCGCACAGTTCGCCGGTCAACTCGGCGCGGGTGGAGCTGACGCCCTTGCGCGGGTTCTGGCCGGTCACGCCGATGTAGGCCGCGACCACCTCGCCGAACTCTTCGCCGATCTTCAGGATGCGCGTGGCGATCTCGTGCTCGGTGGGCGGGTGGGCGGTGTTCAGCCACGACAGAAGCGCGGCTACGTGCCGGGTCAGAGTGATCTGTCTGGTCATGCGATTGCCTTTCGTTGGCGGGGTGTCGATCGACGGGGGTTCGATGAGCGGGCCGTCCCTGCGGGGTTCGTCACGCGGCCTCAGGAGCGAGGGCGTCGCGGACGGCACGGGCGTCGTCCATGCCGCAGCGCAGCGCACGCTGAATCCTGTAGGCGCTCGGGTGCGCGGGCAGGGTGCCGGCCGTGATGAGCACCTGCGCGCGTTCGATCAGCGGGGCCACCTCGGCGGCGGTCCGCCTTACCCGATCACCGGTGTTCGTGCTGTACGAAAGGCCGGTAAGCCCGTCGTCTGTGCGGGTGTAGTCCAGTTGGGAGAACGCGGCCAGGATGATCGGTAGCGCGATGACGATCGCGACCGCCACGATCGGCCCCAGCACGTGCAGCACCAACCGGGACAGAGAGAACTGCTGCCCTTCGGCCAGCGCCCACGGCAGGTACGGCCAGGCGTTCATGCCGAGGGTCAGGGCCAGGAACAGGTACTCGATGCGGATCAGCTTGCGGTCGTTGAGCGGCCGGCCCTGGGTGCCGAGGTAGGCGCGAGCCCCGACGACGCCCAGCAGGGCGATCGACATGAACGGCTCGACCAGCCACGCGAACATCCACGCGGGTGACCACGCCTCGGCGCCCTCAGCGGCGAAGTGCTGCACGCCGGCGGTGGACCACGCCAGCGCCAACACCAGAGCGACCATGAGCGCGGTCACCAGGATGCGGCGCATCCGGCCGGCCTGCCAGGCGCGCATAGCCGGGTCCTGCCCGAGCAGGTGCAGCCGGGCAGCCTCGTGGGCCTTCCGGCGGCGCTTGCGCACTCGGGGGGTGTCCAGCAGAAGCGGCGTGTCGTCGATCTGCAGGGCTGCCAGGTGGCGGGCCTCGGCGACCTCGGCGCGCAACTGCCGTACGCGCCGAGTCTGGCCGTCGTCGTCCTGCTCAACCGGCGCGGGCGGCGCGTCCGTCGTGTCGGGCGTGTCGGGCGGGGGCGGGTCGATCAGGTGGCGTTCGATCTCGGCCAGGGCGCGGGAGATGTCCTCCGGTCCAGGGTCGGGAGTCGGTGTCGCGGTGCTCATGCGGCTTTCCTCCAATCGGTCTTGTGTGCGGGGGCGGGGTCGTCGTTCCACAGGCGGCGTAGCCGGTGGACGGCGGCGATGTCGGGCAGGTCCTTGGGGCGGCGGGCGCGCTGTTTCCAGGCCAGGACGTCGCCCAGACGCATGAACGGGATGCCGTCGATCAGGTCGGCGGAGGCGATCAGGTACTCGGTCGGCCAACCGGCCGTCCACCGATCGACGAACTCAATGGCGGCGCGCGGGTGGTTGACGACCAGGCCATGACCGGACAGCGCGACGCGCGGCGGCACGCCTAGGGTCAGCACCTTGGCCCATGCCGGGCCGCGCGCGACCACGTCGAGGTCTCCCATCCGGGCGCGCAGGCCACGCACGTACAGCGCGGCGCTACCGCACACGACGTATTCGCCGAGCGGCAGGGCCAGCCGTGCGAGCTCGGCGAACAGGCCGGCCGGGTCGGACACCAGGACGGGCGGGGCAGACACCACCGACAGCCGAGGCGTTGCAGCCTCGGCGGGCGGACGGGTCATGAGGCCGTTCACGGCGTCACGCTCGCGTGACGGACATGGGCAAGGTGCGCACGCTCGCCGCGCCCGGTGGCCAGGACATAGCGAGGCTGACGAGGCATGCGGGTGAACGCTGCCCAATCGTCGGCCTCGTCACAGGCACCGCATTCGCAGACGTCGAGGATGACGTACTCGCCGTGCTGGTCGGTGAGGGAGCCGTGATAGCGGACCTTGATACCGGGGGCGTATCCCTCGGGAGCGGTCATGCCGCGACCTCCTCCGCGCAGTCCAGGCAGGTGCCGAGGTGGCGGGGCAACACGTAGCCGGCATCGCGTAGGCACTCGGGGCAAGTGCGGCGGGCCGCGTTGGCCTTGCCGAGGGCGACGCGCTGACGCGCGGTGGCGGTGCGCTTGGGCAGCGCGAACCGCACGTCATACAGGTAGGCGGCGCGCACACCGGGGGCGCCGTGCCGCTTGGAGCGCCACAGCACTTGCGCCTGTACGCCCTGCCCGCCGGGCCGTAGCCCCTCGGCGGTGAGCTGACGCATCGTAAGCAGGTGGGCGGGGGCCATCCGCCACGGGTAGGTCGGCATGCCGTAGCGCTCGCCGGCCGGGTCCCAGAAGGCGGCGCGGATACGAGACATCAGGCTGTCCTTTCCGGGTTGTGGCGACGGTCGATCAGCTCGAAATACTGCGGGGAGCCGAACGGCGGGCAGTCGCACGGGGCGTGCGTGCACAGCGCGCAGCGGACCTGCGTGGCGTCGATCTCGCCGCTTGCGTAGCGGTCGAGGTCCGGCGACAGGTGGACGCTGACCCTTCTGGTAGTCATGGCGCGGGCCACCTTTCTAGGGGCGGTGCCGGGGACGGCGCGGGCGGGGCGGGCCGGGGAGCGGGCGCGGGGTGCGCACGTCACCGGACAGCGAACGGGCATCGACGGTCAAGCCCTGCTCACCGCCGGCGGCGGCCAGTTCGGCGGGTGCGGTGACACGGATGTCGCCCGAGGTGGAGTTCGCGGTGACGTGGCCGGGCTCGGTGGCGTGCACGGCGATGTCACCCGAGATCGTGCGCAACCGCGCCGAACCGCCGAAGTCGCCGATGGTGATGTCACCGGAGGTAGAGCCGGCGGTGGCGCTGTCGGTCCTGCCGAGCCGGATGTCACCGGAGACGGTGCGCACCTCGGCATGGTCGGCGTAGTCGGCGGACACATCGCCCGAGGTCGAAGCGGCGTTGAGCTTGCTACAGGCATCCAGGCGCAGGCTGCCGGAAACAGAGGTGAACTGCGTCCACTCCAGTTCGCCGCTCGTGGCGACGTCGGCGCTCTTGGTCCGTACCCGCAGCGCCGACCCCTGCGGGAGCCGGACGACGGCGCGCACGCCCTGCGTGATGCCCGCACCGACGTGCAGGCCGGTCACGTGGTTGCCGCGGCCGAATGTCGCACCCGAGATGGTGACCGAACCGCCGGACACGATAATCCCGGAATTGACGTTGCCGACCACGTTGATCAGGCCCCCGCGTTGCCTGCTCACGGTCACGCCACCATCGGGCGTGGGCACGCGGACCGTGATCACCCGCACCTCGGCGGTCAACGCGGCCTCGGCGACGGCCTGCCCGGCAGGGCTGCCGGCCGGGTCCAGCACGGTCAGGCCTATCTCAGCGCGGGCGACATCGCAGACGCGCACGTCGATCTGACCATGCGGCATGTCCAGGTCGAACACGACCGGGCCGGCGATCGGGGCGGACAGGGTCCGCCGGGTGGTCGAGGTGGTCATCACGCCACCTCCGACAGACCGCCGGGGAGCATCGCGTCCAGCTCGACACCCAACAGGGCCAGTTCGTGAGCGGTGCGGCCGGCCCACACGCCGTAGGTCGGGCGAACCTGCATGCTGTACAGCTCGCACCAGGCGCGCACCGGGCAGCCGGCGCACACCTCGCGGGCCACGTGCTCACGGGCGGCGCGCTGGTCGGCAGGCTCGACCTCACCGGCCGGGCCGGTGTGCAGGTCGGGATCATAGACACACTCGGCGGGCGGCGGCTCGTGGTCGATACGCCACGCTGCCGCCCACTGCTCGGGCAGCATGCGCGCCGGGTGGATAGGACGTTCGCGGTGAACCATGATGGTGCTACTCCTTCGGGAGTCGAGAAAAATGGGGGGCGGCTCGCGTCTTGGCCGATCAGAGCCGCCCCCGCCGGAAAGTGGCGGTCACTTGGCCATGGCGCGGATGAACGCGGCGAACTGCTGACCGCCGGTCACGACCGTCTGAAAGACCCACTTGAACGCCACAGCGGCGCCCTGCGGGTCGGTGAAGATGTAGATGACGGCGCCGAGCAGGATCAGCGTCGGCAGGAACCGGCTGACGCTCTTGACAGGCTGCATGTGGGGGCAACTCCCCTCGGTGGGTAGCCGGCTGGGAAGTCAGCCGGAGCGCCCCGGCAGGGAGTCGAACCCTGCCTGCGACCATCGGGGCGGACGTTCGGAAGGGGCCGTTAGGGAAGCTTTCTGTCGCGTCGGGCCTTTTCGATTCGCCCCGCTGCTTGCCGCATGTTGGCGGCAATCTTGGGGCTGTTACGCTCGATCTTGGAAGCCTCGTCCCGAAGGAAATTGACCGCTTCGCGAGGGCTCGCGCTCTGCCCGCGCACGACCTCGTTGCCGTCCTTGTCGTTCATGAAGAACTTGAAAGCCATGTCCGTTCTCCTGTCTTGGCATGTGACCCGGCATGCGTAGCCGGAGCGCCCCAGCGGGGAGTCGAACCCTGCCTGCGACCATCGGGGCTGTAATGCGATCGAGTCGGCCAGGCGGGCGCTAGCAGTCCCAGCAGCGCCAGGGGCCGGTGCCGTAGACGATGACCCTGCGCTCGCGCAGGTCAGGGCGCATGCGCCTGGTGATGGCGATCCACCTCGGGCAGTCCCCCAGGTGCGTCTCACTGCCGTCTGAGCTGTAGAACTGGACGGCCTTGCGTCGCTTCATAGCCAGGGCCGCCCTTCAGCCGAGCAGGTCGCGCAGCATGGCCTTGTGGGCGCGGAACACCTGGCCGTCGTAGGACGCCTTGAGCTGAGCGACCAGGTCGGCGTAGCTGTTCGCGCGCACCCACGCGGCTCTCTTGGCGTCGTCGGCTCCGACCACGGCGGGCAGATCGACGGCGAACAGGGCGCACAGTTTGAAGGTGACGGGGACGGTGACCATCCACGCCTCATCGCTGGCGCGTGGGTCTGGCACGTACCGCGCCGGAAGTACCTGGCGAGACGCGCTCGACAGGTTCAGGCATGTCTCTTCTTCCAACTCGCGGACCGCCGCCGACTCCGGGTCTTCTCCGGGCTCCACGTAGCCGCCGGGAACGGCCCACCCGTGGCCGTCTGAGCGCTCGACCAGCAGCAGCCAGCGCGAGCTCGCCGTGTCGGCGGTGACGATGGCGTCGGCGGCCAACTGTTCACCCCAGTGGCCCAGTTCGTTGCGTCCGTGGCGGATGCCGGTCGTCTCGCAGGGGTTGAGGGGACGACCGTCAACCACGGAGAACGGAATCGCAGCGGCGGCCTGGCGTGCGGTCCAGTCGATCAGCGAAGGGTCGGTGATGGGGTCGGCCCATCCCTCCGTGACGCCTCTGGTGAACACCACGGAGTGCGTGTACGTCCTCATAGCGGATCTCTCTTTGGTCGGGGATTGGGACGGTGGAACCGGCAGCGCGGCCGGAGTGCCCCGGCAGGGAGTCGAACCCTGCCTGCGACCATCGGGGCGGACATGCAACAAGGCGTCAGCGCTGGACTACGGGTTTGTCCAAGTCACGGTGGTGAATGGCGACGGTCAGACCGTCGCGGCGCAACCGCTCTGCTAGCGCCATGGCGAAGGTTGGTGCACGGTGCCGGCCACCAGCGCAGCCATCGGCCACGGTCACCTTTCCGGCGCTCGGGCCGGTGGTGAACGCGGTCACAGCGGTGGCAGTGGCCTCGACCAGGGCGGCAATGCCTGGCGTGTTCAGCACCGTGGCCCGAACCGGCTCATCGTGCGCGGTCATGTAGCGCAGCTCGGGCGAAACGTGCGGGTCCTTGAAGTGCTGACGCAGGTCGAGCGTCAGATGAGCAACGGGCGGCGCGCCGTGCAGGTAGCCGAACGAGACGATCTCGACAGCGGCCATCGTCATCTCCTCCTCTGAGATGAGTCGGGACGTGAGCGTGCGCGGGGTCAAAGTCCCCTGCGCGGACCGCCTTTTTCGGTGGGAGGCGGTGGCCCTTTATGGAGTTGTGGCAAGTGACATGTGCTCCAGCCCGTCGGCGTGCGGCTTGCGCCGCCTTCCCAGGTCTTCCGGCTGTGCGAGTCGTGCAGGGCCTCTGCACGCTCCTACCGTAAACCGCCCCTGCACGAATCGTCAAGGGGCTCTTTCCGGCAAGGGGCGCTTTACGGAAACAGCCCCTGCACGTACCCTGTGGGCATGACCACCGAAGAGGACGACAAGCGGCTGTCCTCAGTACTCAGCGCGTTCTCCGCGGCAGCGGAACGAGCCGAACGCACGATCGGCACCGACCAAGACCTAGATCGGGCATTCCGGCGGGCTGACGCTGCGAGCGAGCATGTGCGCAAGCTGTATGAGGACCTAACGGCTCTGCGATCACAGATCGCCAAACGCATTTACGACACGGAAAGAGTGAGTCTCAGCGTTCTAGCTGAGCGATGGAGTGTCAGTAAGACAAGAGCCGGGCAAATCATCCGTGCCGCCAAGTCGCAAGGCGAATCCACAGGAGGCGAGAATGCCTGAGACCATGAACGTTCGCGTAGAAATCTGGCCGGTCGTAGCCGACGAAATCGGACTATGGCTTATCAGTGGACTTGACGCATGGCGTAGTGGAAATGTCCCCTACGATCTCGGACCGCGCGACGAAGTGCAATACATCCTAGATGAACACGAAATCGGGGATAAGCTTCAGGTCATCCACTCAACAAGCTGGCGGGCCGACAGCGGATACGTCATACTGACCTACATTGCGGCAATTCACAGTCCTGGCCTGGCGCGGAAGCTTTGGCCGGAAGCTGCACCTATTTCGCCGGACCTTGCCGCGCAGGTGGGGAATCCAGCCCCTACACCGCCGACCGGTGAGCCCATCCCGCGATACATTGATGTGCTTCTGCACGGACTGAGGCACTTCCGATTTCTCACACTCACAGACGGGCCAGCTAGGGACGCGCTCGGAGAGGGCTGGAGAAAGCATCTCGAAGCATTCGCACCTGCACTTTCAGGGATGTATGAGTATCCCGATGAACCCATCACGATTGATCCAACCATCCTGGATCGTTAGCAGAAATACGGAAAGCCCTGGTCATCGCCATGATGTCCAGGGCTTTCCGTGTAGTACGACGACATGGGCGACAAAAGGCCCATAACCTTTAAAACTGCTAGTCCAGCCTCTTCTGTCAGCGCTCGGTCGGTGGCTTAATTAGGACTTGGCCATCTAGGTACATGAAGCAGTCGCAGTTTCCACACCCTGGCGTCATGGCTCACCTCTGTCTTGCCGGCTAGGTCACCTTTGACGGTACGGGGACGCTCTAGCGACGACCCTTCCCCCGAAAGCCAGAGTGGTGTTCACCCCATTCCCCGGTGATCTCGTCAAGGCGGTTGGCGCCGGGGGCCAGCCGCACCTTCTCGGCGTCCCCCGCCCACAGGCCGTGACCGGCGCTCGAACCCCGTCTGGTACGGCTCAAGCCGCGCCAACCCCCATCAAGCCGTACCAGGCTGACCGACCGGCCGGCGCATCGCGCTGAGGACTGAAGGGCCACCCCGATAGCCCACACGCAAGTTTTACTAGATCAACTGAAGCGTCCATGATAGGGTCCTGGATCATCCCGAAGTTCATCCAGAGAAAGCCAGGTCAGCATGGAGAAGCTCGTCCCCCCCTGGGCCGCCGCTCTGTTCGGCGAGGAGGACGCTAATCGGATTCTTGAGGCGATTGTTCTCAGCCTGCTCGCCACCGAGAACGCGATGCTCAACACTCATGCCCAAGCCGAGTCGAAGCACCAGTTCGCAGCGAGCGGTGCGCGAATGACGAATCAGTTCGACCAGTTGGAGAAATACATCGCTGCCCTGGAGATTCCGAGCGCACAGATCATTGACGGGCTGGGCGTCTGGTACAAGCTCGTGATCGTCCACAACGTAGTGCTGTACCCCTACCGGGCAGATAAGAAGGAAAGGGTCAAACCTGGCGGCAAGTGGCCCAAGAAGCCCACACAGATCGTAAAGGAGCTATTCGCCTTTTCTCCTGCACCTTCGTGGGAAGCTCTCAATCTCGACGGGATGGAAAGCGACGAGAAGGTTAATCTGCGGGCAGCGCTAGCGAAGCTGAAGCCAGCGCCTCAATTGGTCCTTATCCCTTACGTCATGAACCTCTCAGGTCTCCGGCAAGCATGGTGGGGGCAGGCCGCGCTACTCACCGAAAGTGGTGAACTCGACTGGGTTGGTGAGCCAGCATCGCTACTCCTACCGGTCCGCAAGGCCAAGCCGTCGCAAGGGGCAGAGCAGGCTGCCGGCTTCGATACTGGAGACATGCCCGAGGCGGACATGACAATCAGGCCAGAGGCTGACCGTAAGCGGGATGTTCCGCCGTCTGCAGAACGAGAATCTCCGGACGCCGACACTGTCGAGAACGATGAAGGATAACCAACTCTCTCTTCCCGGAATTAATGGGGGCCGTGTCACGCCTAAGGCGGTGTGGGAAGGCTTTGATCCTGCCCGCCTTACACAAGCTCGACACCTTGCCGGGATGACTAAAAAGGACGTTGCGGCAGAGATAGGCGTGTCTCCTGCCGCAGTTGGTCAATATGAAACTGGAAGCACTCGTCCACGCGCCGACCTAATTCCCAGGCTGGCAGAAGTACTTGACGTACCGATTGCCTTTTTTCTGGCTGGAAGGCCGCATGGCAAACTGGACTCTTCGATGGCGCATTTCCGTACTCTGCGCTCAACTTCTGGTATGCAGCGAAACAGGTCCTTGGGTTTCGCTGAGCAGGTTTGGGAGCTAACCTATGCGCTTGAGAAGAGAGTCCAACTTCCTCTGGTAGACCTGCCGGGCTTCGCTGGCGGAGAGGTTCATCCAGGAGTAGAGCTTTCGCTCGACCCGTTGGAGGCTGCCCGTGAGCTACGCAAGTATTGGGATCTTGGAGAAGGACCAGTCAGGCATCTCGTTCGCCAGATGGAAGCGCGTGGAATCGTTGTGGTGACACCAGAACCCGACGAGTCTGCCGCTAAAACGGACGCCTTTTCCAGCGGTAGCTTGCCGAGGCCCCTTGCCGTGTTGACGCCGAATCGCAGTGATGACGTATATAGGCACAGGTTCAGTGCAGCACATGAACTTGGTCATCTGGTTCTACATACAGTGGCAACTGGCGATGCTCGACAGGAACGAGAGGCTGACATGTTTGCTGCCGAGTTCCTAACCCCACGAACAAGCCTTCAGCCGCTATTGCCTTCCCGGATCGACTTCTCGCAATTGGTGGTCTTGCGGAAGACCTGGGGCGTCTCAGTAAGCTCGCTAGTCTATCGCTACAGAGAGTTCGGCCTATTCTCCGATGCAACCATCAGCCGGGCCTATCAGCGGCTGAATACATTGGAGCATCTTCCTGGATTCTCCCCAGAGCCCGTAAGTAGCTATCCGGGCGAACAGCCCTCCATGCTGCGTAAGGCGTTTGAGCTGGCAGAAAGACACGCCGATCTTACAATCACCCGCCTGGCATCTGAGCTAGCTTGGAAGCCCAGCCGCGTTCGACAGTTGCTAGGCATCGCCGATACCCGACCCGTCCTAAGGATTGTTCAATAGCCTTTCCTGTATGTGACCCTCGCTGACCTGGTAACACCGGCCCAAAGGGGCCACGCGATCACTCAGGTGCGTGCCGGGCCACCGCTCGGGGGTGGGCGGTGCCAAGCACCCGGCGCTCCCATCCCCCGATAGGACACTCAAGGCGACGTGACGACCCCCCGTTCTTCCCGTGGCCTGTCCCCGCGATTCCGGGTCAGTGCCCAGGGCGCAGACATACGCTGACGGCCGTTCGCTAGGTGCCGCGATGCATTCGCCGCGGACGGGCGGCAGGGCGTGAGAATGGCACTCAGGCTTGATCGTTCCCCAATATCTCCCCATTCAGTTTCAGAACTTCCACCCCCTCGGCGCTTTCCGCAGGTGAGAGGCATGAAGGGGCTATAGTGTGGTCCTGTCTCCTAAAGCGGGTGCCGCAGGTTCGAATCCTGCCGGGGGCACACATTTCCACCAGGCATTTCGTTACGCTGACCTGCGGTTTCCCTGCCCCAGGTCTCTTGCCTTCCAGACCCTTGATAGGTCGCCGAGGGGCACCCGCATGCAGCCGTAGGACCTTGATCACGGGACATATACGGGATGATCTTGAGGCCTGCTGGCCGAGATCAAGAACCGCGGCGTCGGCGATGCGCTGATGGTGGTCTACGACAGGCTGAAGGGGCTGCCGCAGACCATCAAGAGCGTCTGGCCGCAAGCCGTCGTGCAGACCTCATCCGTGTGCACACTCTTGTGTGGCGAGATTGTCTCGCTGGTCATCTGCGCTGTCCCGGGCGACCTATTCAGACGAGTACTTCCGAAATTTAGACGCAAATCTGCCTATAATAAATCAAATCGAGATAAACCACTGACTGACGTGATCTCAGTGAATTGCCGGTAGGTGGTTGTGCTCGAAATGGGTGAGGACAAGCGCCGCGCGGGCGATGTCGCCGATTCTGCCGGGGCTG